>CAUVHB010000283.1:0-2987 GCA_963551335.1 uncultured Treponema sp. | reverse complement strand
TTGCTTAGAGATTAGCACTTCATAACAACATTTGCTCAGATGATTCTTTTCTAAATACTTTTTTTTTGATACCATCACCGAATGATGATACGGAATTTGAACGATATTGCAGGTCTTTCGGTAACGATTATGGGACTCGGTTTAAACGGCGGAGGACTTGCTTCCGCGCGTTTTTTTGCGGAACACGGTGCAAAAGAGGTTATCGTAACCGATATGAAAACCGAAGCTGAGCTTGAACCCTCCGTTGCGGAATTGCGGCAGTATCCTAATGTGCGTTTTGCGCTTGGCGGGCATGGTATTGAAGATTTCCGCATTGCTGATATGGTGATTAAAAACCCCGGTGTAAAATTGGAGGGGAATCCCTATCTTGCCGCTGCGCGCTGCATCGAAACCGATATCTCAATTTTTTTACAGCTCAGTTCTGCGCCGGTGCTTGCCGTAACCGGCAGTAAAGGTAAATCCTCAACTGTCAGCGCATTGCATTACGGACTGCAGCAATGCGGCATACGGGCATTTCTCGGCGGTAATATCACGGTGAGTCCGCTCACCTTTTTAAGCGAAACACGCGCGGATACACCGGTGGTGCTTGAGCTTTCCAGCTGGCAGCTCGGCGACCTTGCGCACTGCCCTCAGTTAAAGCCGAAAATCGCGCTCCTTACCCATATTATGCCCGATCATCAAAACTGGTACGGTTCGATGGAGCGCTATGTCGCGGACAAAAAAATTATCTATCGCAATCAGGATGCGACCGATTACACCGTATGTAATTACGACGATGGTTGGGGAAAGGTCTTTGCGCAAGAGACGGCAGGGCAGGTGCTTTGGTACAGTGCGCACCCGCTGCCGCCGCACCTCGCCGGCGCATGGATAGCTCCCGACGGTTCCGCACGCATACGGTTAAAGCCGGGTGATGACCGGCTGCTGCTGCCTCCCCAACTTGCAGTTCCCGGCGCGGCGCTCAAGCAAAACGTTATGGCGGCTTCGCTTGCCCTTGCATTATATGGCGCCGATTTACACCAAATTTCCGCTGCAATGAAAAACTACAGCGGTATTCCCCACCGGCTTGAGTTTTTTTACGAAACCGAACAATTTAAATTTTATAATGATTCCGCAGCGACGATTCCCGAAGCTGCAGCCGCAGCCGTAAGCGCCTTTGAAAAGCCGGTTATCCTCATCACCGGAGGTACCGACAAAAAACTCGACTTTACCTCGCTTGCGCCGGAACTTAAAAAGGCAAAAGCATTGTTCTTACTTGCCGGTACCGGCACCGATAAATTAACACCGCTGCTTAAAGCTCAGCACACTCCGTACTTCGGTCCCTTTCAAGACCTTTCTACCCTGCTGGAAGCCGTCCGCAGCGAATGTGAACACGCACCTCAAAGCAACCATGCTGCAGAGCAAAACATCGTTGTGTTTTCTCCCGGCGCTACCAGCTTCGGAATGTTTAAAAATGAGTTTGATCGCGGTCTCCGCTTTAAAGAAGCAGTGCAAAAATACTGGCGCAAGGTTTGATACGATTGCCGAAGATCGCATTTCTTATTCCGCGCGGAGGTTTTACCCCCACGGTGTGCGTCTGAAAATCTTGGTGTCTGACAGTCTCTACACTGAAAGTCTTGGTTGACATATCATTCAGCTGCTCATAGAATTAAGGAAAGGAGTACCCTATGAAAAAAATATCACTATTACTGTGCATCGGGTTATGTTGCCTCAGTTTGACGGGCTGTATCGATATCGTGCAGCATATTACCCGTAAAAGCGACGGGACGGAGCAGAACACCATCAGCATCACTGTCACAAAGGCGGTTCTTGAGCTGTTTGCATCGATGCAGGGTAATACATCTCTCAATTACGATGAACTTTTTGCCGAATTTAACACATCAGATATGAAAGAATATGAGCAATTCGGTGCAAAAATGACAAAAATAAACGATCAGGTCAATGCCGGATACCTTATCGATATGAATATCGACTACAAAGATAAAAACGTACTCAAAGCGATCAATGCAGAAGATATTGACTTTATACCGAAATATGCAAAAAATAAAATGATGATTTATGCCGGTTCACTGAAAGACGATGACTCTTTACAAACTGATAACGAAATGCTGCAATTATTTTTAGCAAGTAGCAAATATCGATTGTTGATAAGTAAGTCATGTATGCCATCCATTAGTAAAATTCTTTTAAAAAAGGCAAAAAAATCAACTGAAGTAAGTTATATAGATTTATACGATGAATATCTGATCGATATACCGATTATGCTTCTTTTGACGGATAAAACTACCATCGAGATTTATCAATAACGACTAATGTACAGAAACGACTAGTATACAGAAAAAACAGCCTATTAATCCAAACGGGTTAATAGGCTGTTTTTGTTATTAAATATGATAGGCACGGAAAAACCGAAATTTTTAGGCGCCTACACTAATCAGGCTTTGATGCCCAAAGCTTATTTTTAAAGAACCATCATGCCTACAGTCAGAATGATGAGGTTGACGATAAACAGTACGGCGAGCACTTTACCTACAAACTTGAGCCACGTGCTGTATTCGATATGTGCACTTGCAAGACCACCCATAACAACACCGCTTGTGGGAGTAAAGAGGTTCAGGATACCGGATGCTGCAGAGAAAATCATAACCATAACAGCGGGGTTGTAGCCTAAGGTCTGCGCAAGCGGTCCCATGATCGGCATCGATACGGTTGCAAGACCGGAGGTTGACGGAATAACAAATGACAGCAGCGCATACAGAATATATGAGAGCGGTGCAAAGGCAAATGCCGGCAAGCCTCCCAATGCTTTTGAAGCATGTTCAAGAACGTACTTATCCAAACCGGTTTCGCCCATTAATACGGAAGCGCCACGTGCAACAGCGATAACGAGAACAACGCTCATAATATCCTTTGCACCTTCCATAAATGCGGAAACGATTTCGTTTTCGGTAAATCTATTGATAAACGCAATGATCAAACCGATAATGAAG
>CAUVHB010000282.1:0-2999 GCA_963551335.1 uncultured Treponema sp. | reverse complement strand
GGAGCAAACAGCAAAAAAGGCAAATAGGAAGAAACCCAATGGATAAAATTCAAAACCCACTTCTCTGTATCAATCGCCTTCTCCACTGCATCGAAGTAACACAAACCCTAACATGAATTGACGGACTAAGAAAGGTCATCGTAAATGAATAACGAACTGAAATATTTGATATATAACACACAGGAAGAAGAGGTATCGGTAAACGTAATTGTAAGAAACGAAACCATTTGGCTCACACAAAAAGCAATGGCTGAACTGTTCGGTGTTGAAGTCCCCGCAATATCAAAACATCTTGCCAATATTTATTCTGAAGGTGAGTTACAACCGGAGGCAACTATTTCCAAAATGGAAATAGTTCAAGCTGAAGGTAACCGCAATGTTAAGCGTATGGTCGATTTCTACAACCTTGATGCCATTATCTCGGTTGGCTACCGTGTCAATTCACGCAAAGCAACTCTATTCAGGATTTGGGCAACCAAAGTTCTGAAAGAATATATGACTAAAGGCTTTGCAATGGACGACGACCGGCTAAAGCAGGGTAAAACGGTATTCGGCAAAGACTATTTCAGAGAATTACTGGAGCGTGTACGCTCTATTCGTGCCAGTGAGCGGAGAATATGGCTGCAAATAACCGATATTTTTGCCGAATGCAGCATCGACTACGATAAAGATGCTGATATAACCCATGAATTTTACGCTATGGTTCAAAACAAGTTTCATTATGCCATAACAGGAAAAACAGCGCCCGAGATTGTCAACACATCAGCTGATAAAACAAAAGACAATATGGGGCTGACTACTTGGAAAAACGCACCCGACGGCAGGATTTTGAAAAGTGATGTTACCGTTGCAAAAAATTATCTGGACGAGAAACAGATACGTCAATTGGAACGCTTGGTAACGGGCTATTTTGATTACATAGAAGATTTAATTGAGCGTGAAAATACGTTCACGATGGAAGAGTTTGCAAGCAGTATCAATGAATTTTTATCCTTTAGAAAATATGATATTCTTAAAGGCAAAGGAAGCATAAGCAAAAAGCAGGCGGATTCCAAAGCAAAAGCGGAATACGATGAGTTTAACAAAACACAAAAGATATTTTCGGACTTTGAAAAAAGCCTAAAAGCAGTATCAAAAGAGAAAAGAGATGAATAAGATACAACGGTTATTGCAAGAGCACTGCCCTAACGGAGTGGAATGGAAAACGCTGGGAGAGGTTACCGAATATGAGCAGCCTACCGCGTATTTGGTAAAATCAACAAATTACAAGGATACATATCCTACCCCTGTGCTGACTGCAGGAAAGACGTTTATTCTTGGGTATACCGATGAAACAGATGGTATCTATCAGGCTTCCGTACATCCTGTAATTATTTTTGATGATTTTACTACCGCTCACAAATGGGTAGATTTTGATTTTAAAGCAAAATCATCTGCAATGAAAATGATTACATCTAAAGATGAAACTCAAGTATTATTACAGTATATTTATCATTGGCTGAATACCTTACCAAGTGAACTTGCCGAAGGAGATCATAAACGGCAATGGATAAGCAATTTCTCCAATAAAAAGATACCCCGCCCCCCTCTTCCTGTTCAGCAAGAAATAGTTCGTATTCTCGACAAGTTTACTACGCTGGAGGCGGAGCTGGAGGCGCGTAAAAAACAATACGAATATTATAAAGACAATCTGCTTACCTTCGGCGATGAGGCGGAATGGAAGGCTCTGGGAGAGGTTGGCGCCTTTGTACGTGGTAGTGGTTTACAAAAAATAGACCTTACGACAAGCGGAATACCGGCTATCCATTATGGTCAGATTTATACTTATTACGGCGTTTCTGTTGAGCAGACAATATCATTTGTAACGCCTAAGACAGCAAACGGACTTAAGAAGGTGGATTATGGAGATGTTATCATAACAAATACAAGTGAAAATTTAGAAGATGTTGGAAAAGCTGTATTTTATTCTGTAAAGGAACAAGGAGTTACAGGAGGTCATGCTACTATTTTTAAACCTTCAAAAGAAATTATAGGGAAATATTTAGTCTATTATACTCAAACAGCAGAGTTTTCAAATCAAAAAAGAAAATATGCCAAAGGGACAAAAGTCATAGATGTATCGGCTAATGATTTAGCAAAGATTACTGTCCCTATCCCTTATCCCAACGACACTAAAAAGTCACTAGAAGAGCAAGCCCGTATCGTAGCCATTCTCGATAAGTTCGATACCCTTACTCATTCTATCAGCGAAGGGTTACCGAAAGAAATAGCGCTGCGCCGTAAGCAGTACGAATATTACCGTGAGCAATTATTATCATTTCCAAAAAGGTAAGAAAATTTCAGCATCCGTGCGGTAGAACAGGTTTGACTTGAGCCTGTCAGGAAAAGTGTGTAAATGGATATTCTTATGTTAGCAGATTTGAACCTGTTTACTTGACTGTGTGCGTGAGTGATCTTATACTGTGTAATCAACACCCCCTCCGCACGTATAAGGATTAGATATGAAGAATATAACGCTCTCAATTGACGAAACTGTTTTACAGGCAGGTAGAGAATATGCACGCAAGAACCATATCTCCTTTAATGTGCTTGTAAGAAAACTCATTGAGCAAACGGTTATGACAAACAAAGCTCATTGGCTGCACGATACGTTTTTACTGATGGATACGGTACATACAACATCAGGGAATGAGAAATGGTCAAGGGAAGAATTATATCGTGTCTAAAATATTTATTGATACCAATATACTTGTGTATACACTTGACTCAAGAGATTCTTATAAGCAGGCGAAAGCACGGGAAATAATGACGAAGGTTGTCAACTTATGTCGTCCAGTCATATCCACACAAGTACTGAAAGAATTCTATGTGGCTGCAACAACAAAATTGAAAGCAGATCCAATAATTATCAAAAATATCATCCACAATTTTAATAATATTGAAATTGTTCAAAATGATTTAGAGTTGATAGAACAAGCAATAGATATTAGCGTAATTTC
>CAUVHB010000281.1:0-3007 GCA_963551335.1 uncultured Treponema sp. | reverse complement strand
AGCTTTCTTTTGCCCTATTTCCAATACTGGATCTGATTATCCTGCGCACATCATCTATCAATTTTGCTTTATCATTTGTTTTCTTATTATGTTCAAAAATAAGAGCCAGAATATAGTCAAGGTCGATCTCTTGCGATTTCAGCAAATCAACTTCAAAAACCACATCATCCCAATCTATTTTTGTATGTTCCGGACTCTTACCGTCTCGCTCCCGTCTAAACCAATCCCGTATATCGTTATATGTAGAACAATAATCCTGCACAGCCCGTTCGGTCAGCACGTCTATTTTCTGCATTTCTGCAAGCGCTTCATCCGTTAAAAAATAGCGGTCTTTAAATGCTTGGAGAGCAGCGCTGTCTTTGGGATCGATGGATTGCAGGGCTTTGAGCTGCGTAAATTCATCATAATTGCGCAAGATGTTTTCGATACGAAGGTACTCACCAAAAAGCTGAACAAAGGCTTTTTTAGCAACTTCGGTTGTTATCTCGTCCGGATGAGGAAATGTTGTTTTCAGTTCCTTGACGACTTCTGCATATCCCCGCCGCACCTCACCGGTTACACTATCGGTAAATCCTTCAATATACTCTTTGTAACTTTTTTCAAGCACCACATTCGTCGTATTCTCCTTAGTAGCAAAGAGAGTAATTGCCTTTATTGTTGCTTGCTCCAAATCTCTAAACGTAACGATATTGCCGAACGTTTTTGTTGCGTCATAGATACGATTGGTACGGGAGAATGCCTGTATCAAACCATGATAGCGTAAGTTCTTGTCTACAAAGAGTGTGTTCAATGTTTGCGCATCAAAACCGGTAAGAAACATTCCAACCACAATCAAAAGGTCGATCTCTTTGCTCTTCACTCTTTTTGCTAAATCGCGGTAGTAGTTTTGAAACTCCTTACTGTCTACACCGAAACTGGTCTGAAACATTTCGTTATAGTCGCGAATGGCTTTTGCCAAAAACTCCTTGGCGCTCGTATCCATTGCGGACGGTTCAAAGTCCTCTTCAATAATATCGCCAACGGCATTCTGTTCTTCGTTTGCGGCATAAGAAAATATGGTTGCTATTTTTAACGGCTTTTCACTTTCTTGCTGGAGGAGATTCAGCTGTTCATAATAAAGTTTGGCAGCTTCAACACTGCTGACTGCAAACATGGCATTAAACCCCGTGTTGCTTCCCTGCATCCGATGAGTCTTTATTCTAAAATTCCGTAAGATATATTGAGCAATTTCTTTTATGCGGTCGGGATGGAGCTAGAGTTTCTTTTCTTCTGCAGCGCTGATTTTTGCTTCGTCCTGCTCTGTTTCCAAGGCTTTGAACGTGGGGCGCACATCATTATAATCCACCTTAAACTTCAATACTTTTTCATCCCGAATTGCATCGGTGATAACATACGAATGCAGCTCAGTTCCAAATACACTTGCCGTAGTCTCCGCTCCCAATCTATTTTCCGGAAAAATAGGTGTCCCCGTGAATCCGAATTGATAATATTTCTTGAATTTCTTCCGCAAATTTTTTTGTGCTTCACCAAATTGAGAGCGGTGGCATTCGTCAAAGATAAAAACAACCTGTTGTTGGTAAACCGGTAAATCCCCTTCGCTTTTCATCAGATTGTTCAGTTTCTGGATAGTTGTAACGATAATTTTGTTATCATCTTTTTCAATATTCCGCTTCAACCCGGCAGTGCTCTCCGAACCGTTTACGCTGTCCGGCGAAAAGCGCTGATACTCTTTCATTGTCTGATAGTCCAAATCTTTTCGGTCAACAACAAAAAACACCTTATCGATAAATTCAAGCTGCGTAGCAAGGCGAGCAGCTTTAAAGCTCGTGAGGGTTTTGCCGGAACCTGTCGTATGCCAAATATAGCCGCCGCCATCCGGTGTACTCCATTTCTTTGCTTGAAACGAACTTTTTATTTTCCATAAGATACGTTCCGTTGCAGCAATTTGATACGGGCGCATAATGAGCAAGGTATTGCTGGTATCAAACACGGAATAGGTGAGCAATACTTGCAGCAGCGTATTTTTCTGAAAGAAGGTCGCCGTAAAATCTTTAAGGTCTTTAATCAGCGTATTGTCCGCGTCTGCCCAATTCATTGTAAAATCAAAACTGTTTTTATCTCTCTTTACTGTATTGGCAAAATAGCGGGTATCTGTTCCGTTGGAAATAATAAACATTTGCAGGTATTTATATAAGGAACTTTCGCTATTAAAACTTTCCTTGCTGTAACGATGCACCTGATTAAACGCTTCGCGGATTGCAACTCCTCGTTTTTTTAGCTCTATCTGTACCAGCGGCAACCCATTCACCAAAATTGTTACATCGTAGCGGTTTGCCTGTGTACCGGCTTGTTCAAATTGATTGATCACCTGCACTTTGTTGCGGGCAATATTCTGTTTGTCGACCAAATAGATATTTTGAATGTGCCCGTCGTCAAAAACAAAATCATAAATATAATCATCGTGTATCTTCCGTGTTTTATCTATAATACCTTCACTCGGTTTATCTAAATACTCATCCAGAAACCGCTGCCATTCCGCATCGGTAAAAACGGTATTGTTGAACTCTTGTAACTGCTTTCTTGTATGAGCAAGAAGTGCATCGGGCGTAGTAATATTGGGGAGATACTCGTAGCCTTGGTTGCGTAAATCTTGGATCAGCTCCCGTTCCAAAGCAGCTTCCGGCTGATAGCCTACAGAGGGTTCGCTCACCATTGAATCTTTGGTGTATTTATCAAGGACGATAAAGTTCGACAATTCTGCGATAGCGGTATAGGATGTCATGGTTGTTCTCCTGTTCTTTTGAAAATATACGGCACATCTACTGCGTCGCACGGTAAAAAAGTGTCCTCAACGTATCATAGATACGCCTGCGGTACTTTTTTTCCTAACTCCTTGTATCTACGCCGTCTCTTTTCAAAAGTGCTGGTTCAAAAATATACGGCATATCTACTGCGTCGCATCATTAAAAGTGTACATCCGTGTACACTTTTAATGGCGAATTTCGGC
>CAUVHB010000280.1:0-3010 GCA_963551335.1 uncultured Treponema sp. | reverse complement strand
GACTCAAATGGTCTCACATCCTATTTATTTTGCGATTTTGATTTCTTTGTCTGATGTGTTTTTCCCTTTTTCTAACATAAATTGCACGAAATTTTAAAGAAGATTTCGTGCAAAAAGGAGTAAAAAATGAAAAAAATGACATTGCGTGTATTCGCAAGTACATTGGCGCTTGCTGCGTTTTGCTTTGCAGGATGCAGTAAGAATGAGGGTACGGCTGTACAACCGCAGGAGCAAGCTACGACCGTAAAGGCGGAACCGGCGGTACACTACAAAGACGGCACATTCCATGCATTTACCGGTATTAAGGATGACTGGGGCGGGAATGCGGAGATAACGATTACGATTGTCGGCGGTAAAATTACCGCGTGTGAATTTTTGTCCTACGACAAAGACGGTAAGCTCAAAGATGCGGATTACGGCAAAACTGACGGGGTTATTAAAAATGCCGGCTTATACAAAATTGCCCAAGCCGCGCTTGCAGGAGCGGCGCAGTACGGTCAAAAATTGATACAAACACAGGAGCTTGAAAAGGTGGACGCTGTTGCCGGAGCTACCGTTTCGCATGAACTCTTCCAGAACGCGGCGGGGATTGCACTCAAACAAGCAAAGGCGGATCAGTAACGATGCCTGTTTCCGAACCGGTCAAAAAATTAACGGTTATCGAACTTGCGAAACAGAATCTGAAACGCAAGCCCTTTAGGACGGTGAGCTTGATTGTGCTTACCGCTGTGCTCGCATTCAGTCTTTTTTGCGGCAGCTTTTTAGTGAAGAGTTTGAACGGCGGAATGCAGTCGCTGGCAAATCGGCTCGGTGCGGACATCATTGTGGTTCCGCAGGGCTATGATTCAAAAATCGAAAGCGCACTGCTGCGGGGGGAGCCGAATAGCTTTTATTTTAAGCTTGAGGTGGTAGATAGGCTTAAAAAAATTGAAGGGATTGAGCGCGCTTCCCCGCAGCTGTTTGTTGCCACCCTGTCTGCCGGCTGCTGTTCGTTTCCGCTGCAAGTAATTGGCATTGACTTTGACAGCGACTTTACCATTAAACCGTGGCTGCAACAGCAGGTAAAGCTGCCGCTTGCACAGAATCAAATTGTAGTCGGGAGCAATATTGTCGGCAATACGCATTCCGAGGTCAAGTTCTTTAATCAACCCTTTGTGATTGCCGGACGCTTGGCAAAAACCGGAATGGGCTTTGATAACTCCGTGTTTATGACGATTGAAAATGCGAAGCGGCTTGCAAAAGAATACGAGCGGATTATGGAACATCCAGTTGCGCAGGACGAAGACCTTATCTCCAGCGTTATGGTGAGGATAAAGCCGGACGCCGATGCACAGGCAGTCGCAAAGCGCATCTTCGCTGAGTTTGAAGGTGAACAAATTTATCCGCTCATTTCCAAACGGATGATGTCCGCTGTTTCGGCAAACATTACACGCTTGCACCTATATATTTATGTGCTGCTTGCTCTTCTGTGGTTCTTGTCCTTTATCGTACTTGCGGTGTCGTTTTCGTCAATTTTCCATGAACGGAAGCAAGAGTTTGGAATGCTCAGAGTTATCGGTGGTACAAAGAAAAAACTTGCGCAGCTTGCTTCTGTCGAGGCGTTGATCATCAGCGCATCGGGCGCAGGGATTGGAACAGCGTTATCCTGTGTTATTGTCCTCTTGTTTAATCAAGCGATTATCGTCGCGCTTCAGATGCCTTTCCTCAATCCGCCGATACTGTGGACGCTTATGTGCGCCCTCATAACCTTTTCGGCTATTGCGGCAATCGGACCGCTTTCCGCATTAAAAACGATCCTGAGCATTACCAAACAGGAGCCGGCTTTACAGCTGCAGGGGTAGGGGAGTGCAGGAGAATGTTCGCACGGTATCAAGGTATTACCGATAAGGAACCGCAAACTGCTACTCCTCTATTGGCGGTTCACAGTATCGGTTGACCGGATAAAATGGCACGATAAATTGATTCATCCTTTTCGCTGAATACATTAAACACTATTTTCATTGCGCTATTGTTTTGTGCTTTCCAGTCTTCAACCGTTGCGACGGCAATCTCCGCAGCCTTTTGAGCTGGGAAGCGGAACACACCGGTGGAAATACAGCAAAAGGCAATAGATCCTACGCCGTTTTCGGCTGCGAGGTTCAGACAGGACGTGTAGCAGTTGGCAAGCAGCGTGCAGTCGCGTTCGGTAAGGTTACCGCTGATAATTGGTCCTACAGTGTGTAGGATATACGTGCACGGCAGGTTGAACGCAAGCGTAATCTTCGCAGTTCCAGTCGGCTCTTCGTGTCCTTGTTTTTGCATGATATCAGCGCAAACGGCGCGCAACTGCACCCCAGCAAAGGTGTGGATACAGTTGTCAATACACGCATGGCATGGCTGCCAGCATCCCGTCATACCGCTATTTGCTGCGTTTACAATCGCATCGACTTTAAGCGTTGTAATGTCTCCCCGCCACACATACCAATCATTGCCCCGTGTCATAATCGGCTTTACGTCGGCAAGATCCGTAATGCCACGCTGCCGTATCGCTTCCTGCAAATAGTTGTCCTGTATGCGCAAGAATTCCTCGCTTGTATGCTGCGGCGGTCGGACATTCATCAGAGAGCGGAGCAGATGCTTCTGTTCATTCTCATCATCCGGCATCTGCACATCGTGATAGCTGGAATTTTCCTTTAATAGATATTCGATTAAAAAAATACGCCGTTCTTTTTGTGTCATCTTTCTCTCCTGATAAACGCATCAATATTTTGGAAATATACATCTGGGAACCTTTTAAAAACTTTACGTTTTTAGAAGATACCAATCTCTCATTCTACCGCTGCTTACTATCGTCCCATCCGTGCCAATGCCTCTGTATCGGGATCGATATCGTATTGTATTTCTTCATACAGATTATCGTCAATGCAATGGCGTTCTATAATATTTTCAACTATTCTGGTGCGGCAGCGATAGCATTACATTATATGAGAAAGTAACCGAAGAATATAAACAAACACGGGATAGTGGAGGT
>CAUVHB010000279.1:0-3011 GCA_963551335.1 uncultured Treponema sp. | reverse complement strand
CATCCCGCCAGATAGCGATAACGGGGTTTTCACTGAACACATTTTTTACCAAAAATTTTTCCGCATCGGCATTACTTCGCGAAAGTAATACCTTTATATCGCGGACACTTTCGCCGCTATTATCAATTCCCTTTAACAACACCACGCCGAGCTGAGCTTGAGGAAAAAGTTCCCAAAAAGAAGCATCCGCCAAAAATTTACTCATAATATCTTCGTATCTCCTTCATTCTCAATGATGACAATGTAAAATAGTATTGCTACTATAAAAGTATACTATTCTTTTGTAAAGAGGTCGAAAATGTAGTTATGGAAACAATTATATTAGGACTTGGCTCCAATCGCGGGGATTCAAAAACAATTCTCTCAGAAACAATTAAACGGCTCGCATCATTCTTGAGCGAAATCCGTATCTCATCTATCTATATCACAAAGCCGCAGGATTATTTCGATCAGGATGATTTTTACAACATGGTTGTATCGGGAAACTATGCAGGAAGCCCCGCATCACTGCTTAAAGCACTCCAGCACATTGAAGCGGATTATGGCAGAAACCGTGAAGCCGAAATTCCCAAAGGTCCCCGCACTCTCGACATCGATATCCTCTTTTTCGGAAGTCAAATTATTACGCTCGATAATCCGCCGCTTATCATCCCGCATCCAGCGATATACCGGCGAGCCTTTGCACTCATTCCCTTGTTGGAACTGTATCCTGACTATCGTGATCCCGTTACGCAACAACCGCTCGCCGCCGCACTCGCTACCCTACCCGATCAAGGCGTGCGAAAAAGTCTCTGAGTAGTAGTTGTCGCCCTATCTTTTCAAAAGGGCTTTTAAGAAAGCCCGTTCTTCGCTATACTAATGCCGATATATATAACTGCACGGTGTGCAAGCAATGAGCGCCGCTGGTGCAGTGTAAGGAATAATCATGACCGGCGAAGATGAAAAGCACGAAGAACAGAACGACGAGGCGCTGAGGGCGTTTAAAGTCAACGATTTTGAAGGACCGCTCGACCTTCTGCTCTTTTTAATTAAGAAAAATGAGATCAATATCTACGATATTCCCATCAGTGATATAACTGAACAGTACCTTGAATATCTCGATTATGCGGTAAGCCTCAATCTGGACAGCTTAACCGAGTTTTACGAACTGGCAGCGCATCTTATCTACATCAAAAGCAAGATGCTCCTTCCCGTCGAAGTTGATCTGGATGATGAAGATGTCGAAGACCCGCGTACGGAATTGGTGAACAAGCTGATTGAGTATCAAAAATTCAAAAAGCTTTCGACTTTAATGGAAGAAAAAGAAAGCGAAGCGGAATGGTTTTTTGAGCGCAAGAAGATACAACACGCGCTTCCCTTTACCGAAGAGAACCTGTGGGAGCGGGTTGATACGTGGGAACTTTTACGGACGTTCTCTAAACTGATGTCCAATTATAACTCGGAACAAATTCTTGACCTGTACGAAGAGGTGTCCGTCAACGAAAAGCTGACGCTGATGAACGAATTTTTGGAAGAAAAGGGCGAGTGCCTCTTTACCGATTTGATTGTACGGAAAGGGAATTTGCTGGATGTTATTTGCGCTTTTATGGCGCTGCTTGAGGCGGTCAAATTTAGGATGGCAAGTATCTGGCAAAATAGAATGTTCGGCGACATAAAAATACGCCCGTGGGAAGCTGCCCGCAATGATGATGGAGTATAAAATGGAAAAAGAAACAGCCCTTGTAGAGGCAATCCTCTATTTGGAGGGAGAGCCGCTTGACGACGCTGCAATCAGTAAAATTGCCGGCTTATCAGTTGATGTGGTAAAGGAATGCATCAAGAATCTGAAAGAGTCATATTCGGAAGGTTCAAGCGGTATCGAAATTACACAGATGATGGGGGGGTGGATTATCACGCCCAAAAAAGAATTTTGGGATGCGCTCAAAGAACGATACGGTAAAAAGAACGAGAACCGGCTTTCGCGCGCCGCAATGGAAACGCTGTCGATTATCGCCTATTCTCAGCCGATCACCCGTGCCGAAATCGAGGCAATCCGCGGGGTTTCCGCCGACACGATGATTAGACTTCTGGTAGAAAAAGAGCTCATCAAGGAAGTGGGGAAAAAAGACATCCCCGGAAAGCCGGTGCAATTCGGCACGACCAAGGAGTTTCTAAAAGTATTCGGTCTTAACAGCATCGCGGACTTACCCAAGATGGATGAAACGGAACAGGAGCGGTTCGAACTTGCGCGGTAACAATCATTTTTCTCACAGCGCTCGACCTTTCGATAACGGCGCTCGTAACAAGGGTACCGAAACCAACGGCAAGCGTACAAAAGATTTCAGCCATGGGAACACTCCTAAAGATAACGGAAATAACAACAAGCAGGAGGTGCGGCTGCAAGTGTACCTTGCCCATGCGGGAGTTGCTTCGCGGCGCGCGTGCGAAAAGATTATCGCGGAAGGGCGCGTTTCCGTAAGCGGAACGCTGGTTACCGATATGGGTAGCAAGGTACGCGCTGGTGATACGGTACTCCTTGACGGAAAGCCGGTACAACCGGAAGCGCGCAAGCGCTACGTGCTTTTGAACAAGCCGGCGGGCTTCGTCTGTACGCTCTCCGACGAGAAAGGGCGCCCCACTGCTGCGGATCTTTTAAAAGAAGCCTACAGCGAGCGGCTCTACAACATCGGCAGGCTCGATATGTTTTCGAGCGGGGCAATCCTCTTTACCAACGACGGGGATTTTGCCGCAAAGATAGAACACCCGTCAGCGCAGATCGAAAAGGAATATGTCATCGAAACTACGCAGGACTTCCCGCCGGAGCTGCTCACCCGCTTTGAACGCGGCATCCGCGTTGACGGCATTTTTTACAAATGCCGTTCAGCCGCTGCCATTAACCGCCGTAAGCTGCGGATTGTACTGGTCGAAGGAAAGAATAGAGAAATCCGCCGTGTGTTAGATTCCTTTAACTGCACGATAAAGCGGCTGGTGCGGGTTCGCATCGGAAACCTCGAGCTTGGAACCCTGAAAGC
>CAUVHB010000278.1:0-3018 GCA_963551335.1 uncultured Treponema sp. | reverse complement strand
GTTACGAGTGTATCTCAGAAAAATCACAGCATCAGCCTTATCGTTTTCTCTCTTTTTCCCCGTACAATTCCCGTAGGGCATTATGCGCTTCTGCGTACTCATTATATGGTACAGCGCCATTTTTTCCAATGATGGAATTTTCGTGTCCTTTCCCAAGCAACAATACCGCATCATTCGGCTGAGCCAGAGAAAATGCTTTACGAACAGCAGAGGGTCGATCAGGAATAATCAACAGTTCTTCGCCGCGCCTCTTGTCAGGACAGCCTGCGGCTATCATTTCTAAAAGCTCGACAGGGTCTTCGCCGCGAGGGTCTTCATCGGTGAGGATGATAGTATCGCAGTATGCTCCGGCGATTCTTCCCTGCTCCGGTCGCTTAACGGTGTCACGCTCTCCGCCAGAACCGAATACAGCAATGACACGACCGCCTTTCGCTTTCACACGGTCGCGAACAGACGGCATAATCACTTGGAATGATGAAGGCGTATGGGCGTAGTCGATAAGTACCTCAAAATCCTGCCCCGCTTCAACGCGGCACATTCTACCTCTTACCGGCACGAGCCGATGCAGCAATGGTACCAGCGTATCAAACGGCAATTCTGTTAAGTTATGAACAACAATGAGCGCGGCAAGAATATTGTACACATTAAAAAAGCCAGTTACCGGCGCGACTGCGTTGTACGCTTGCTGCACATCGTTGCACGCCTCATAAATGGTAAAGGTTAAACCGCGCTCCCCTTCCTGCACGTTGTCGGCATATAAACCTCCTGCAAAGTTTAAGAACGGGGCAGATACAGCAGCGCCGGTATACTTCTGCAAGGAGAATCCAAATACGGGCTGTTTTGTTGCCTGCGCGAAATACGCGGCAGACGGGTCTTCAAGATTGACAACGCCGAACGGCGCAACCGTCCCGCTTTTTTTCTGATGAGCATGAGTATCCAAGGCTCGGAATAAATTCGCTTTATCGTAGCGGTATTGTTCAAAGGTACCGTGGAATTCCAAATGTTCCTGCGTAACATTCATAAATACGCCCGCATCGAAATACACATGCAATAACCGCGCCGTTCGGGGAGAAAGCCCGTGGGAAGAGGCTTCCACCACTGCATATTCACAGCCGTTATCCCGCATACGGGCAAGCCGCTCCTGCACGGTAACCGATTCAGGTGTAGTTTGATGTGCCGGATTAGCGATAGGAGCATCCCCAAACGAAAACGATACAGTCGAAGAAAACCCTGCTTTTTTTCCGGCAAGCCGCAGCAGCTGCCAGATAAAATCGACAGTGCTGGTTTTGCCTTCCGTACCGGTTACCCCGATTGTTACCAACTCTTTGGAGGGTTCGTCAAAAAAAACGGCTGCAGCGGCGACCATTGCGGTGCGTACATCCGGCACTTGCACATAGCAAATATGCGCTTGATATACGGGAAGCGCTTTTTCGTGGATAACCGCAACGGCGCCATTCGCAATAGCCGCATCGATAAACTTTGAACCATCGGTATGTACGCCGGGCAAGGCAAAAAACGCGGCGCCCGCCCGTACCTCACGTGAATCATACGAAAGGGAATGCACCGTAACATCATTCCCATGAACTGCTATCGGCTCTATAGAAAAAAGACATTGAAAGATTAACTTTGCATAGTGGTTATTGCACATATCGGCAAGTATAAACGCCACGGCGTATTCCGGCAAGAGGATACCTCATGCATCAACACACCGCAACACAAGGTGTCAAGGCAGCGTGAGCACTGCTTCGCACCGAATGGAATCAACAATTTTCACACTTTTAATGAGCAATACCGTAAAAGTCTCACGCTATCCGCCGATATTATACAAGACATCTTTAGAAAATTGAAGTTTTAGGATGTCTCTTTCAGAAGATACTTGGAGGTTATTATGAGACGAAGTATGGGCATCACCATATTACAAATTGCACTTGCTTTTTTCTTAGTAGTCAGCGGGGTAACGGGGCTGATGCAATCCAGCGCAGGTAATTTAAATCCGGTAGTTACTTTTCTTACACAGCTAGTAAAAAGTTCAACGATCAGCACCGTGATCATTATTGCGATTGCCGTATGCGAGCTTATCGCCGGTTTTTTCTTGTTGATGGGATTATTTACATTCTCCCCGCAGATTCTTAACGTGATTCTGATTATTTTTATCGTATTATGGATTATTAATATTGTCTTAGTTGATTTTATCGGAACTTTTAACAGCGGCATACACGGCGTACAGGGGCTATTAACCTATCTGCAGCAGCTTTCCGCTCACCTCATGGTACTGGGCGCCCTCATCTGCGTACAATATCGCAACTAATTTTTAACCGCAAACAGCACGGATACGAAAAAGCCGACGCCCACGACTGAAGTTTAATCTTCCGCTCGTTGAATGCGCCGGCTCTTTTGTATAAGGAAGCGCTCAGAACTGCACGTCTTAAAAGGCGCCCAATCGTCTGTGTATAATGCTGAAAGCATATAGCAGATAAAGGAAACATTCGGCAGCGCTACGCCGTTTTTTCCGAAATCAGCTTTAACGCAGGTTTTTCCGTTTCTTCAATAACCTTCTTGGTGATATGGAGCTCTTTTTGACCTTTCATCGACGGAGCTTCGAACATCGCATCGAGCAGCAGCTTTTCTACGATAGAACGCAGACCCCGTGCGCCGGTATTTTGATCCAACGCCTGTTGAGAAATAGCGTCAAGGGCGGTATCATCAAACGTCAGCTTAACATTATCAAGCTTGAACGATTCTTGGAATTGCTTGATAATGGCGTTTTTAGGCTCAACAAGAATGCGGCGTAAATCTGCAAGTTTTAAATCATTGAGCGAAACACTGATGGGAAGCCGCCCAATCAATTCTGGAATAATACCAAATTTTACCAAATCATCCGGAATGAGCTTGTCATACAGTTCCTGCAAATTTTTTTCTTTTGTAGACCGAACGTCAGCGCCAAACCCCATTGGATTCTCTGCAACCCGCGTCTGAATAATCGTATCAAGCCCGACAAAAGCACCGCCGCAGATAAAC
>CAUVHB010000277.1:0-3028 GCA_963551335.1 uncultured Treponema sp. | reverse complement strand
ACGGCAAAGGGCAGTTTTACCAAAATGACATGGCTGAGCGCTTCGCCCGGGACGTCGATGCCTGCCCAAAACGACGCTGTTGCGAATAAACTGCTGTCGATATGCTCCTTAAAAGTTTGCAACAGGCGGCTGCGGTCGTCTTCCCCCTGCTGCAACAGCTCCATGTCAGGCAGTTCCTTGCGGGCATACGCGCAGGTTTGTTTTAACGATTCATACGAAGTAAACAAGACGAGCGTTTTTCCGCCGGTCATTTCAATCAGTTTGGTAACGGCGGTATTCACGAATTGCTGAAACTGCTCGTCGTCGGGGGCTGGCGCATCGGTTGGGATGTTCAGGAGGACATTTTTATCGTACGGGAAAGGAGAGTCAAACGTACCGGTACGCACCGGTTTGTCGGAAAAGGGATGTAAGCCGACCCTGCCCAGCCAATACGAAAAGCTCGTGCCGATTTTTAGCGTTGCGGAAAGCGCAATGACGGTATCAAAGGGAGTGAATACCGCCTGTCGCAACAATCCGGACATATCTACCGGCGTTTGATTAAAGTAGGGAACGTCTCCCGCGGGGCTTTGGTATTTTTCGATCCAGAATACATAGTCGGGCAGCTCTTTCCAGCGGAAAAAGTTTTCGAGCGTTTCAGAAATGTCCTGCAACCGGCGCAGTGCGAGCGAACCTTCCCGAACAGCTTCTTCATACGGAGAGTCTTCATCCGGTTCGGTATTGGTAATCAGCGCTGCGAGCTTAACATTGAGGATATTCAGCTCCGCGTAAAAATCCTTGCACGCGGCAAGCAGCGCCGCCGTTTTTGATGCCGGTACTTGTGTAAAACTGATGCTGCTCACATTCCCGCAAAATGAAAGAGCCCGCGCTTCCAGTGTGGAATAAGCCGCTTGCGTTTTTGCAAGAGCCGCGATAATAGCAGGCATCAGTTCGGCTTTAGTCGAAACGGCAGTGATTTTTTCGAGGCAGCCTGCGGCTTTCCCTTTTTTGGTACGAGAAAGCGTTGTAATACAGCGGGTTAACTCATAGCGGGAAAAGGTACGGGAAAAAAATCCGCTTGCCGCCTCTTCAATCGTGTGCGCCTCATCAAAGATGATTGCGTTAAAGGACGGCAGAACCGCGGTTGAGGCATACCCTGCCCCTTCTTTTCTGCTGGCAAGATCGGCAAAGAGCAGATGGTGATTAACAATTAAAAGCGCCGCCTTTTCCGCCTTTTTACGCAGCTTCATCACAAAACAGTCGGTATAAAAAGGGCAGCGCTGACCGAGACAGTTATCCGATTCGGAGCAAATCTTTGACCACAGCCCTGCGGAAGGCATAAACGGAAGTTCGGATCGGGCGCCGTCTTTGCTTGTCTGCGCCCATTTTTGGATGGACTCTAGTTCGTCTTTCTCCTGATTAAAGAGATCCGGCTCCTGAATCGTCTGTACGAGCCGCCGCAAACAGAGATAATTTTGCCGCCCTTTAATGAGTACCGCCTGCGGCTGTTCCGACCGTTCACCAAGTATTTTTAAGGCGTCGGGAACATCCTTATCGATGAGCTGATGCTGCAAATTGATAGTGCCGGTGGAGATAACGATGCGAACTTTGTTGGCAAGCGCCCATTCAAAGGCGGGCAGCAAGTATGCCAAACTCTTCCCGACGCCCGTTCCCGCTTCAAAAACGCCGATTGCGCTGTCGTTAAAACAATGCGTTATTGCACGGGTAAGGTCGAGCTGCGGAGGGCGTTCTTCATAGTGATCAAAAAAAGAAGCAAAGCTGCCAGTTTCCTCAAGATAGCCTGCTATTTTATCGGCATTCAAGCGGTGGTATACTCGTTCTTCCGCTTCATCTTCGTAGTGCATGGGAATTTAATCGCGCAGCCATTCTACCGTTGCGGTATCGTATTTAATGCTGATGATGGATGTTTCGTTGTATTGAATTTCCGCATCAACCTTTGTTCCCGAAAGGATTTTTTTATCGGGAGATACCAAAAATCGCCATTGGGGGGGATTGGTTTGTTGCACTGCCTGACGGGCAATTTCATCGGGTAAATTGAGGAACTGGCGAGGTTGTAAACTACCTTTTTGCGTTACCAGCAAGTACCCGTTATCTATCTTGAAATCGAGCGAAACGGACACGCCGCTTGAAAACACCGCCATACCCCGCCCGCCGCGTAGTATCATCACACGGTCAAGCCCTTTTTCACCTTTCCATGAGCCGGCAAGCGAATCGACCGTTTCGACATATCCGAACTCCGTGTCTTGTTCATTCTGCGGCGTCGAGACAGTAAGTCCTTCCAACGGTACCGAAAAATCAAAAAGATTGAACACCAAAAGCCGCGAATCAAGCAGGATTTTATTGATATTACCGTATACTTTTGAGATGATACGGGTAAACTGATCTTCTCGTCCCTTTAACACAAGCTCAAGTTTGATTCCTTCAGGCGCTTCTTTCAACATCCCGAAGAAAATATAATCGATAGCCGGATTTTTAGGAAAATCAGCCGGCACGGTTTGGCTGCGTAAGTCGAGGATTGTATAGGTTTTAAGTTCTTTGATAAAAGAAAACACAAGATTATCAACTGTCTGAACGGTTTGTTCGGACAGTTCAGGCGCTTGCAACTGATAAACGGCAACACCCGGCAATGCCGAAAGCGCCGGCGGCAGGCTGATAATCAGCAGGAGAGCGATGTATAGTGTTTTTTTTCTTTCGTGTTTCATGCTTGTTATCACCTGTTTTTTAGGTGCAGTTCCCGTTGCATATCCCGCTTAATATCCCGCTCCTTTATGTCTGCTCGCTTATCAAACTGCTTCTTGACTTTACAGATGACGATCATGACCTTAATCCGTCCCCGCATTATGTATAATTCAAGATGAATGAGCTTTTAGGCCTTTTCCTCAGTTTTTCGGGTTAAGCGTTTAATTTCATCTTTATGCAGCAGCAGTTTTTTAGGACGGTCGGGATCATGGTTAAATATTGAAGAATACACATATTCCGAAATATGAAAATTCTTCAGCCAAACCTCATTCCGTATAATTTCGGCAAACGA
>CAUVHB010000276.1:0-3031 GCA_963551335.1 uncultured Treponema sp. | reverse complement strand
AAAGCGCTGTACGTTTTTTTATATGTTTCATCGTTATTCCCCCTGTCATCAGGTATGTTTGAATGATCCGATTAACGGTACAAAGATTGATGGTTGACAAGGCTGCATAACGCGGGCAGCCTTGTCAATCCGTTGCCTACCGCTCCTTGATACGGGCGGCAAGCGCTTGGGCGGTAAATCCGAGCTGTTCTGCAACTTTTTTAGCAGGCCCTGATTCTCCGAAACGGTCTATCGAGAAAATATCTTTCGCTGGAGTGCGTACCCAGCCTTCCCAGCCCTGTTTAACGCCGGCTTCGACAATCATCACGCGGGTAGCGCTACCGCCTATCAGCTGTTCTTTAAACGACTGCGCTTGCGCTTCCAGCAGCTCTTTTGACGGAACTGAAACAACCCGCACTTTTTTCGGAGCGGCGAGTTGGGCAGCTTCGCAGGCAAGGCTGACCTCTGAACCGGTTGCAAGTATGGTAACCTCTGGATTGCCGCTCGTATTTTTTACGATATAGCTGCCGGGTGCATTCATAAGCGCTTTCCACTGAGGTTCGGCTTTTTCCAGTATAGGCAGATTCTGGCGGCTGAGGATTAAGCATACCGGCCGGTCTTTCTGCTCCAGCGCCATCCGCCACGCAACGGCGGTTTCTTCCGCATCGGCAGGCCGAAGTACCAGTAGATTGGGAATTGCGCGGAGGCTTGCAAGCGTTTCTACCGGCTGATGGGTTGGGCCGTCTTCACCGACAAAGATGGAATCGTGGGTTAATACAAAAAGAGAAGGAATACGCATCAGCGCGGCAAGGCGGAGCGCCGGACGCAGGTAGTCGGAGAAGACGGCAAAGGTCGCACAAAAAGCGCGGAAACCGCCGTGCAGCTGAATACCGTTGGTAATCGCCGCCATTGCAAACTCTCTGATACCGAAGTGAATGTACCGTCCCTGCGGTGTTGCTGCGGTAAATGATGAAGTTTCCTGTAACGCCACCGCATTCGGCCCCTGTAAGTCTGCCGAACCGCCGACAAGATTCGGGAACGCTTTTGCAAAAGTATTCAGTGCGGTTTTGGAAGCCGCCCGCGTCGCAATCGATTCATCTTGTTTAAAAAGCGGATCAGCAATGCCATCCAACACAGCGGTATCGATACCGCCTTGCACAAAACTGCGATTCCATTCTTGACGCTGCTCGGGATATGCGGCGCTCCATGCGGCAAAGCGGCTGTTCCAGTCCGCTTCCGCTTGAGCCAATTCCTTTCGCCGTTCTTCAAAATAACGATAAGCTTCGGGCGCGACAAAGAACTGCTCTGTAGGATCCAGTCCTAAGTTCCGCTTTGCCTCCGCGAGTTTTTCTTGACCGAGCGGCGCTCCGTGCGCAGCGGCAGTACCCTCGACAGCGGGCGCACCCTTTCCGATCACCGAATCCAGAATGATAAGTGAAGGACGCGGGTCTTTTTTTGCCGCTGCGGTCAATTTTTCTATATCACTGTAGGAATACATCGAGCCATGCACGACCTGCCAGCCGTAAGCCTCGTACCGTTTTGCAATATCTTCGGTAAAGGCAATATCGGTTGAACCGTCTATCGTGATATTGTTTTTATCGTAGTATACGATGAGTTTCCCAAGTTTGAGCGTACCAGCAAGGCTCGATGCTTCGGAAGAAACGCCTTCCATTAAACAACCTTCGCCCACCAGCGCATAGGTATAGTGATCGACAATACGGTACTCTTCGGTATTGAACCGCGCTGCAAGCATTGCTTCGGCAATCGCCATGCCGACTGCGGTAGAAATGCCCTGACCGAGCGGCCCTGTGGTAGCTTCGACGCCGGGGGTCAGTCCGTATTCGGGGTGTCCGGCACAGCAGGAACCGACTTGTCTGAAAGAGCGGATATCGTCGAGCGAAATATCATATCCAGCAAGATGCAGCGCAGCATAGAGGAGCATAGACCCGTGTCCCGCCGACAGAATAAACCGGTCGCGGTCTGCCCATTGGGGATTTTTCGGGTTATGCCGCAAAATTTTTGCATATAACACCGCTGCGAGTTCGGCGGCTCCGAGCGGAAGCCCGGGATGACCGGAATTGGCTTTTTCGATCGCATCGATTGCAAGGCTCCGTATTGAAAGCGCTACGGCGTCAAGTTCTTTATTCATAATTCCTCCAAAAGTAAGGGCTCCGTAATCCGTTTGTAGTATACTGCCCTTCTATGAAGCCGCGGATATTTCGGCTCTTATTACGGCTGCGGAATCAGTTCGAGCAGCTCTGTGATAATTTCATCTGCACTGATACTCTCCGCACTTGCTTCATACGAAAGTTTTAAGCGGTGGCGTAGAATAGGGTAGGCGAGGTCTTTCACATCCTCTGGGAGAACATAATCGCGTCCATTCAAAAATGCCCGTATTTTTGAACAGCGATACAAGGCGATACTGGCGCGGGGAGAGGCGCCGACGGTGATATAGCTAAGATAGCTTCCGCGGGGCAACTCGTCGCGTTTCTCGATTATAGGGCGGGTTGCCGTAACCAACGAGATGATGTATTCGTGTAATCCTTCAGTGCAGCGTACCGCGTCAGCGCCTTTACGGATCGCATACAGCGTTTCGACGGGAAGGATCGATTCGGTTTCGGGCATTGGCGTTTTTTTTGCCGACGCGGTGATGCTTTCGCTTTTCAGCATGATGAGCAGTTCGTCTGCCGGCTTAGGATAGGAAACAAAGAGTTTAAACAAAAAACGGTCGAGCTCCGCTTCGGGTAGCGGATAGGTGCCTTCCTGTTCAATCGGATTCTGGGTTGCAAGTACGAAAAACGGCGCCGGGAGCTGATAGCTTGTTTCTCCGATGGTAACCTGTCCTTCCGCCATTGCTTCGAGCAATGCGGATTGTACCTTTGCCGGAGCGCGGTTTATTTCGTCAGCGAGGACTACGTGCGCAAACAGCGGCCCCTTTCGCACTGCAAAACGGTGCGCAGTCGGATCAAAGATAAGCGTGCCGGTAAGGTCGGCGGGCAATAAGTCGGGAGTAAATTGAATACGTTTAAAACTTAACTGAGAAAGATTCGCA
>CAUVHB010000275.1:0-3033 GCA_963551335.1 uncultured Treponema sp. | reverse complement strand
TACAGATTTTAAGGATGGAGGATATTTATATGATAAAAACAGTGTTTTTTTGCAAATCTTGAGCCGAATTGCTTCTCATGCCCTATATATCTTTTAAGAAACCGTAGACATCTCGTTTTTTAAGAGACGGTCGCAAGATGAGGAGCAAGGAAATGACTATTATGAGTTTTGCCTCATTCGGCTATGAGGGAGAGATTATTAAGGTTGAAGCGGATTTGCGGCGCGGTCTGCCGATTATTGATATTGTCGGACTGCCGGGGTCGGCGGTGAAAGAAGCGCGGGAACGGATGCGTACCGCTATCAGCAACTCCGATTTACCTTTTCCGCAAGAACGGATACTGATTAATTTAAGTCCTGCTGACCAGAAAAAAGAAGGCAGCGGGTTTGACCTACCAATTGCCCTTGCCGTATTACAGGCAGACTGTGCGCTCGATACGCCGGTTATGGTAATTGGAGAGTTGGAACTGTCGGGGCGGGTGCGACCGGTTCGGGGTGTGTTAGGCGCTTTGATTTCTGGATATACCGCTGGAATCGGATATTTTATCGTACCGAAAGAAAATGAAGCGGAAGCCCGTATCCAGCAGGGTGTGCGCATATACGGCGTAGAAACGTTGCGGGAAGCCTTGGACTGTCTCTATGCGATTGAAGCGGAGCTGCGCAAGGAGAAAGACAGCGGAGCCAAGACAGGCAGCGAAAACGGCGGATCATCGGCACAAGATGCTATCGGGCACACAGATAATCCTTTACCGCAAGCTGCTGATGATACGCGCGCCGACAACATTCGCAGTCAGGAAAAACCTGCATACCTCACTGGCGGCGCTTTTATGCAGGGAAAGCCGGCATACCGCGCCGGTACAGCAGCGGGACCGGATATTTTTGCAGCGGCTTCTTGGTCTGAACCAAGCCAAGCGGATGCCGTCGCCAATACGGGGACGGGCGGTTTTTTCGAGGAAGTTTACGCTCAAAGTGAGCTGGTACGGGCTTTACACATCGCGGCGGCGGGGGGACACAGCGTGCTTGCGTATGGACCGCCCGGCTGTGGTAAAACACTTTCCATGCAGCGTCTTGCCAGTCTCCTTCCCGACCTTGACCCTAAGACGGCGGAAGAAGTGACTCACATCTATAGCATCGCAGGTCTTTTACCAAATATGCGCGGTCATGATGTGCTGATTAAACGCCCGCCCTTCAGAATGCCGCATCCAAATGCCAGCCTTGAAGGAATGATCGGCGGGGCAGGAAAATGTATGCCCGGCGAAATCTCCCTTGCGCACGGCGGAACTCTTTTTTTGGACGAAGCCGTGCAATTTAAACAAACGGTGCTGCAAACGCTCCGTGCGCCGCTGGAGACGGGAACCGTTACGTTAAGCCGCGCCGGCAGATCAACAACCTTTCCTGCACGCTTCCAGCTCTTGATGGCGCTCAACTCATGCCCCTGTGGCAACCTCGGCGCTGACGGTAAAGTGTGTACATGTATGCCTGCCGTAGTTGAACAATACTGGAAAAAACTGACAGCCCCATTAATTGACCGCATCGATTTGCGAATTCCGGTGTTTCCTCCACAATCATACAAGCTACCGGACAAGCCGTGTTACAATACCGCCGATATGCGCAAAAAAATAGCTGCTTCGGATAAAATGCAAAGAGAACGGTATGCCGCATATCTGCGTAAAGGGACAACCGGTTCGACAGGAACTCCTATTCATAACAAATTCGTAGATGCTGGTTTTACCGGTACGCTGCAATCAAGTGTTCAATTATCCTACAAAAATGTACACCTCACCCCATCTGCCCTGTCGGCATTGTGTCCGCTGACCGACGAAGCGGAGCGTATCTTTACCCATAATGCCGAAAAAAGAGAGCTTTCGGGAAGAGGCAGCCACGCGATTTTGAAGATTGCACGTACCATTGCCGACCTCGCACTGGAAGATGTCATTGTTGCGGCTCATGTCGAAGAAGCAATCCGCCTACGAGAATGGAGCTCATTTTTACCGTTTTTTATGCACTAAAGAATAGGGAGGGTTCCAAAACAGTACGAGCATAAATCAGTATTTACTTCCCTTACTCTTATCCCGCATCGAGAACTTCAAAGGTGCGAACGCGACGAGTTCCTAATGAATCGGTTACGGTAAGAACATGGGCGCCGATTTTAGGTCGAACGGTCATTGTGTGCGTTCCTTGCGTACTGCCAAGATACACTCCGTCGATATCCCAATAGATAACCGTACCGATATCACGCGCGACCGCCTGCATAATCATAGCGCCTGCACTGCCATCAATTTCTATCGGAATAACGATACGGGCTCCTTGCTCCGGAAAAAGGATTGCCAGCTGAGAAGAATTGCCCCCTTGATGCCCCGCAACGAAAGGCGGCAGTTTTTTATACGTCGCTGCAAATCGGGTATAATAATATTCCACGGCAGGAGGCAATACGAAGCGATTTTGAATAAGCGGGAACCGCCCTTCGTATCCCCCTATCATATCCGACATATCAGCCTGAAATCTCCCATCCGGTGTAAACGATACGGCAGTGCAATATGGGCAGACCAGCCCCTGCGGAGCTTGAGCGGGACGAAAGCCCTTTACGGTACGGCTGCAGCGCCTCCCTGCGATGTAACCTGAATCCGCACAGAAAGTTTCTTCTTTCAAATGCTCGGATGGTACAGCAGGCCAATGTGCCGCAGGAAGAGAAGCAAAAATTTCAAACAACACTGGCGCTGCTGTGCGGATACTTTGAAGGTCTTGCCTCCCCTGCCCTTCCGCATTACCAAACCAAACACCGACCGTATACGCTTCCGTAGTTCCGATTGCCCATCCGTCGCGGTTCCCGTTGCTGGTGCCTGTTTTCCATGCAATCCTTTTTGAACCGGCAAAAACACGCCAGAGCGCCTCATCATCGGGACGCACCCCTTCAGTCAATGCTTTGAGCGTCAACCATGCAGCGCCTGCTGATACAGGGAAAACAGATTCACCGGAGTAACCGCTCCTACCGCAAGCAGCGTTC
Source organism: uncultured Treponema sp. (assembly GCA_963551335.1). Classification (GTDB taxonomy): domain Bacteria; phylum Spirochaetota; class Spirochaetia; order Treponematales; family Treponemataceae; genus Treponema. The sequence goes on along the minus strand of CAUVHB010000275.1, from coordinate 32 downwards.
ATAAGCTGAGCGTAGGCATATACCGCTTCATA
>CAUVHB010000274.1:0-3037 GCA_963551335.1 uncultured Treponema sp. | reverse complement strand
ATTTTGTTTAATATCGATGCCGCTCGTTTTGCAGAAAACGCCTATTTTATCAAAGAGCGTGAGGCGGGATATACTAATAAGTCCATTAAAGACATTGTCCGCGAGATGTTTAGCTATGCCGACACCTTTACGATGAGTGCAAAAAAAGATGCCATCGTCAATATGGGTGGTCTTATCGGTATTAAAAATAACAAGGATATTTATCAACTGATTAAGGGCAACTGTATTTCGTTTGAAGGGTTTATTACCTACGGCGGTCTTTCCGGTCGGGATTTGGAAGCCTTGGCGATCGGTCTGTACGAAGGTATTGACGAAGAGTACCTCAAATACCGCAATGCTTCTATGGAATACTTGGCTTCTCAGCTGCTTGATGCCGGTGTTGCAATTCAAAATCCCGCAGGAGGGCATGGCGTTTACGTCGATGCGAATGCGATGTTCCCGCACATTCCCTACTACGAATTCCCCGGACATACGCTCTGCGTAGAGCTGTATAAGGAAGCCGGCATCCGTACCTGCGATATTGGCTCGTTCATGCTCGGTAATGACCCCGAAACGGGCAAACAGATTAAGTCCGAGTTTGAATTTGCGCGGTTGGCTATTCCGCGGCGTGTGTATACGCAAGCTCATTTGGATGTGATTGCTGCGGCGCTCATTACCATAAAAGACAGGGCTTCGCAAATTAAAGGCTACCGTATTATTTGGGAACCGCCGATTTTGCGCCACTTCCAAGCGCATTTGGAACCCATTAAATAGTAAAGGGCGTCTCTAAAAACTCAGGTAGAGTTGTTGAGAGATGCCCTAAACCTGTTCGGAAACTGCCGTTTCGGAACAGGTCGAGTCCTGACAGGCGGGCGCCGCAGATGCTGCAAGGATGCCCGCTTGTTAAAAGGGGGAGTCTATGGCAACTAAAGAATCAAAACGCGATCAATTTAGTTCACAATGGGGATTTATTCTTGCCTGTATCGGTTCCGCCGTCGGCATGGGGAATATCTGGTTGTTCCCTTTCCGTGCGGGTCAGTTTGGAGGGGCCGCCTTTTTAATTCCCTATATTATTTTTGTTATCGTTATCGGATATACCGGTATTGTTGAAGAAATGTGCTTAGGACGGGCAATGAGAACGGGTCCGCACGGTGCGTTTCTGAAAGCCACGCAAATGCGCGGCAATAATTCCGGGGCAGTTATCGGATGGATTCCCGTTATCGGTTCGCTCGGTATTGCAATCGGATACACGGTTGTTGTTGGATGGATTATCCGCTTTACGGTCGGCGCTTTTTCGGGTTCTATGCTTGCAGCGGAAAACAGCGGCGCATACTTCGGCGCTATCGCAGGGCCGCTTTCAAGTCTACCGTGGCATATTATTGCGATTGCGGGGAGCTTTGCAATTATGGCGGCAGGCGTTTCATCCGGTATCGAGAAAGTAAACAAGGTAATGATGCCAGCATTTTTCGGCTTGTTCATCATTCTTGCAATCCGTGTTGCAACATTACCGAAATCGATGGACGGGTATAAATTCCTCTTTCACGCAGACTGGAGTAAATTAGGGAATATCAAGACGTGGGTATATGCGCTCGGTCAAGCATTCTTTTCGCTATCCCTTGCCGGCAGCGGTACTGTGGTGTACGGCAGCTATTTGAAAGATGATGAAGATGCTCCCACCAGTGCAAAATTCACCGCTGTGTTCGATACGCTTGCAGCGTTACTTGCGGCAATGGTCATCATTCCAGCAGTCTTTGTGTATAACCTTGAACCAGCGGCAGGTCCGCCTCTGATGTTTATCACCATGCCGATGATCTTTAAAGAGATGCCTGCCGGTACGCTGTTTTCCATCATCTTCTTTGTCGCAGTATTGTTCGCTGGAATTACGTCGCTCATCAATCTTTACGAAACACCGGTAGAAATGTTGCAGCAAAAGTTTAAACTGAGCCGGAAAGTTTCCCTTGCGATTGTCCTCGGGCTTGGATTTGTTGTAGGGCTGATTGTTGAAGACGGTAACGTACTTGGCACGTGGATGGATGTTATCAGTATTTACATTATCCCGCTTGGCGCCTTACTTGCCGGTATTATGTTCTTCTGGGTATGCGGTAAAGACTTTGTTTTAAATGAAGTGTCAAAAGGGGGCGTAAAACCAGTTGGCAGCGTATATGCTATGCAAGGGAAATATATTTATTGCGGGCTGACGTTCATCGTATATATTCTCGGTATTTTCTACGGCGGTATCGGTTAAACCGATAAATTGCCGGCGCTCAGAAAAACCGGACTGTTCTATTTGTATACATTTACAGGGATAATCTTCCCATCGGTATGTGGGGTAGAGCAGTCGCTCAAAGTATTTTTGATGCGGCTGCTCTGGTATTTTGCGCCAATCAACCTTGCACACTAAAAGAGCAGTGTAGCAACAACGGCGCGGGATACCTTATTCGTGCGAAGGGTTTAATCCCCCGCCGTCCTCGGCAACGCTTTGCGTCGGGGGTGTTGATTTTAGATGGACGGTACTACGCCTACGGCATCCTTGATTTGCTTTTCAGTATAATCTGATGACTTTTGCAGTACTATTGCACCTTTTTGCCCGTCTATAGTTCCTGTAAGAGTCATTTTGTTACCGCTTGATTTATAATCTAAGGTGGTTCCCATCATCGTTACTTTTTTTGAGCCGATAGTATAGGGACCTAAATTCTGAGCCGTTAATGTATTCCCAATCTTTAGAGCTTCATAGAGATTTCCATCACTATGGAAACAATAATACTGCTGGGTTCCTGCTACTTGCCACACCGTTCCCTTTTCCGGCTTCTTTCCGCATCCGGTTACAACCATGACTGTACCGAGCAGTACTGCACACAGCGCCAATAGTGAAACAATCTTTTTCATTTGTTTCCTCCTCATAAAGATATTACCGTACAAGCCAGCCATTGCGAACACAGGACTGCAAAACTTGCGCCGGAGTCAGAAGTAACGAGTATCTTTCACGCGTGTATTTTTACAAGGCGCGGAGATATTCAGCGAGCTTAGTTATACGGTATATTTTCTTCCATATTACCCC
>CAUVHB010000273.1:0-3051 GCA_963551335.1 uncultured Treponema sp. | reverse complement strand
ATGTGATGCTCTCCCGCGCTAAACGGAAATGTTTCCAGTTCTAATGCATCAAGATTGTACCGTATAAGGGTAGTATTGGAAGCTGCCCAAATATAGTTATCACTGGAGGTTAAGCAAGCAATAGTGTCATCAAGCTGCGATACTTTTTTTTTTGGTTTCGGTCGGTTCAGTATATAACGGTACTGCAATATCGCCTGATGTATTGCTTAAATCCGCTATATTGAGTGCGCCTGATGTTCCGACAAAGAGGATGTTGTATTTGCTGACAAACAGTGAGTAGATGACATTAGTCGTTAAAGCCCCTCGTAGATTCGGATCGGCTTTGTAGGGGGTTACTTCTTTTGTTTTTTTATTGATGATGTACATACCGCCTCCCCATGTACCCGCGGCGATGTACTCATCGGTGATAAAGTTATTATAGAGCGTGTATATTCGGGCATCCGGCAAGGAATAAATGTCATACGTGTTTGTGCGAGGCGTAATGCGGACAAGACCAACGCCCCAAACGGAAAGCCAGTAGACGCCGTCATTATCTTCTATAAAGTGATACACAACTCCTGTTTTTCCGGGGCAGCCTTCAGGTATAAGGCTGCACGGTTCAAAAGACTTTTCCGATTCATTGTATTGCCAGACCCCATTATAAGTTGAGGCGTAGATAATGCCGCGCGAGTCTTCGCTGATTGATCGAATGGTGTTGTTCCCAATAAAAGAATTATATTGATGGTTGTTAAAGGTGGTAAGGTTTTTATAGCTACCGTCGCGGCACAAGTACAATCCGTTAATGGTTCCCACCCATAGATTTCGCTTTGAGTCTCGGAAGATTGCCGTAACCACGTTATCGGTAACAGGGGCGTGGCTGATGGTTCCGTTTTTGATGTCGAAACGCTCTAGTCCGCTATAGGTACCAAGCCACAGCACATCGTCAGTGTCCATATAAATGGTTTGAATCTGACTGGAGCGCATCGTAGTATTATCAAAAGGAATATGCTCATATTTTTCGGATGAAATTCCGTTATATTTAATAAGACCGGCATGAGTTGCAAAGTACAGGCTATCATGACTATCCTCTGCAATACCGACAACTGCATTAAACGGAAATAGCGCCGGTTCGGTATAAAATGAGAGCGGCGCTCTATCCGCGCAAAATACAGAAGCGGCTATTAAAAAAAGCGTACTAACGAAAGTAATAAAATACTTCATGCCTTCTCATACAATCCTTCTCTGGAGAAACAATCCCTTAATAAAATCGCGATTATGAAACCGCAGTTTATTGGGATATATGTTTCAAGGAATAGTTCTTAAATATGGAAAAGGGAACGCTCCTTAATGTGCCGCAGTATCGGTTGCTGCTTCTGCGGAAGATTGAGGTGCGGTTTCGGTATTTCCCGTAGTACCCGCAGCAGTAGCATCGGAAGCAGCAGATGTTTGGGCTTCGCTTGTTTCCGTAGAAGAACTTTCAGTCGTTTCTCCTTTTTTCCACCATTCGGTTGCGGTTTCTGCCTGTTGCAGCTGCGCATCTTTTTGCAAACCGGAATCTCCCGGGCTTTTATTGAGCCACGCAAGGAAAAAAGTAACCACAAAAAATAGGGTAATCAATGTGTAGGTTGCTTTTGTCAGCACGTTTCCTGACCGAGAGCCGAACGCCGAATTGGAACCGCCGGAGAAAAGACCTCCTAAGCTGTCCCCCTCTTCATTCTGCAAAAGTACCAACCCAACAATCAACAAGGCAACAATAATAAAAAACACCAGCAAGGCAATACTGATACCGCTCATAAATACTCCATCAATTTAACAAATTGCCCACGATTATATAAATAATTGAAGGCTTATGCAAGCATTATTTCTTTTTGATGACATCAAATCCGCAGTATGGCACAAGCGCATCGGGGATTTTGATGCTACCGTCTTTCTGCTGGTAGTTTTCGATAATAGCGACCAGCGCACGGGAAACCGCAATCGCAGTGCCGTTGAGCATGTGTACGTATTTGTTTTTACCGTCATCATCTTTAAACCGTACATTGAGGCGGCGGGCTTGATAGTCGGTACAGTTGGAGGTTGAGGTAACTTCGCCCCATTCCCCGCCGTTGCGTCCGGGCATCCACGCTTCCAAGTCCCACTTACGGTAGGCGGGAGCGCCGAGGTCGCCGGTACAGGTATCGACTACACGAAACGCAATGCCTAAGCCGGTAAAGATTTCTTCTTCAATAAGGCGGAGCTTTTCGTGGATTGCATCGGATTCTTCGGGGGTACAATAGACAAACATTTCCAGCTTGGTAAACTGATGCACACGGTACAAGCCCTTAGAGAACTGTCCCGCCGCTCCCGCTTCGCGACGAAAACAGTGCGAAAGTCCGCAGTACATCAGCGGGAGCTTTGCTTTTTCGAGTATTTCGTCAGAGTGATAGCCACCGAGCGTAATTTCAGCGGTGGCAACTAAACAAGTACCTTCATCTTCTATGGTATAGACATTCGATTCGCTGCCGCGCGGATTAAAACCGATGCCGCGGAGGATTTCTTCTTTTGCGACGTCCGGCGTAATAAATGGAGTAAAGCCGTGTTTGCGCAGGATATTGAGCCCGTACAGTACCAGCGCCTGTTCCAAGAACACCGCTTCGTTTTTAAGATAGTAAAATTTTACACCGGCAACCTTTGTTGCGGCATCAAAATCGATTAAATCGAGTTCCTCACCGAGCTGTACGTGATCCTTAGGTTCAAAGTCGAACTGAGGAATAGTACCGACTCGCTTTACCTCGCAGTTTTCCGTATCTTCTTTACCGATAGGAGCATCGGGGTGCGCCATATTCGGAATTTGCAGCATTGCCGCATCAAGCGCCGCTTCTTTTTCTTTTAGTGCCGATTCTGCAGCGGCGATTTCGGCTTTAATTGCCTTACCCGTTTCGATAAGCGCATTGCGTTCTGCGGCATCCTTTGCCTTTTTCATCGCAAGGGAGTTCTCATTTCGCTTCGCTTGGAGCCCCTGTAGCGCCGTTACCATTTCAGTCCGTTCGTCAAAAAGGCGGACGGCTGCCTCCGCATCAGCGTGCATAGCGC
>CAUVHB010000272.1:0-3057 GCA_963551335.1 uncultured Treponema sp. | reverse complement strand
AGGAGCTTATATTTATCGATAACGGCAATAACGGGAAGATACACCGTTTGAAACCAAGAAATCAGCGCATCGCTGAAATCAATTTCGGTATGCTGCTGCTCATTTATATAATACTTATGGACAAGGATATGATTATAGATAACATCGTAGCGTCCGGCTTCGGTAAAGTCTAAATCCCAGTAGTCGGTCAGATCGCCGAAATGCGTTTCGTTATAAAACACCCGTTTTTCGTAACGGATAACCGCAGCCAGCAGCGTATCCAGTCTGACATCGGGCGGCAGCTGCACCTCACTTTGCAGCGAAATTACCTCTGCATCGATGAACTCAACGCCTTGTGTTTTTGCCACCGACACACGGTGATTTCCGTCTCGAACAAAATACAATCCGCCGAGTTCATACAGCTGAATGGGCGGCAAAACAATGTCGGATAGATGCGCTTGATCGACATTCACCCACCGCTGCTTTAGCTCGTTGGATCGGGGTAAAAAGCGATTATCAAAATCATTATAGCGCCCTTCGCTACCGACTATTTTTTTAATCGGAACCGTTTTAAGCCCGATATATACCTCATTTTTAGGCTTCAAAATTTTTTTTACGTCATTGAAAGAAAGAAGCCGCTTTTTATCGGGATGCATAACATGCTGCATCTCATTGATCCACGCCTTATTGCGCGCCTTAGAAAAATCTTCTTGTGCCTGAACTCTAAAAGTATCCGACTGCATAGTTGTATTATAATGGTAGTAAATAAAAACCGAGCTGTCAAGGCAACGCAAAGGAGGGCAAGCGCATCAGATCGTTTTTTTAATAGCCTGTAGGAGAAAGAGGCTATTCGAGCTGCATGAAACATTTTCACGGTTCAAATACTTGCCAAGTCTTCATTCTCTGCAATGCGTTACCTTGACAAATAGGTAATAGCAGGTTACCCTTTTGGAAGAGTATCTTGAAGTAAATTCACATTATTTTTAAAGATACTATAAAATTCGGAGGAAATTATGAAACGTATTTTTAAGCTCTGTACTGTACTGCTTATGCTCGGTACTGTACTAGCTGGATGCGGTACCGGAAAAACGGACGCAGCCGCAAACAAAGCCAATTCGGAAAAACCGATTGAAATCTCATTGTATTATTCCGACAATGCGACGCTCCCTTTCAAAGCTGATTGGCTGACCGTACAGGAATCGGAGAAACTTTCCAACACAAAACTTCATTTTGAACCGATACCGATTGCCGACTACAACACAAAAGTCTCGCTCGCTTTAAACACCGATAACGGTCCTGATGTTATTCTGTACCAAAACACCAGCGGAGAAAACGGCTCGTTAGCATTAAACGGTGCGATTGTTCCTATCAGCGACTATACCGACTGGACGCCGAACTTTAATGCTCAAGTAAAAAAATTCGCCTTGGAAAAAGACATCGATGCGCTGCGCCTGAAGGACGGAAGCTATTACTATCTTCCTTCTTTATTCGATGTACCTTTTTATGACGGAGGTTTAATTTTACGCGAGGATATATTGAATAAATACGGCTTATCTCAGCCGAAAACCTTTGACGACCTCTATGTCTATTTGAAGAAATACAAACAAGATAATCCCGATTCTTATCCACTGACTATTTTGGCAGGTCCGCGTGTTTTATACCGAATGACAATGCCGTCATTTGGAATCAGCCTCGGAAAGAATTCTTCAACCGGTACCGGCGTTTTAAGCTGGGACTATGAGAATGGCAAGTATTTTGCCGGCGCCGTAACGGAAATGTATAAGTCGTATGTGAGCTTTCTTGCAAAACTTTACAAAGAAGGTTTGCTGGATCCCGAAATGGCTGATCCTATCGACGGCGACAAATGGGCGCAAAAGCTTGCAACAGGCAAAGCAGTAGCAACGTATGCATACTATGATCAAATCGGCGGCGTTACCGGCAAATCGGCAATCAAAGGCTTTAAACTGCAAATGTATCCGCCGCTTGTCGGTCCTGCAGGAGCGCACCATCAGCCCAAGAGTAGAACACAATGGGGAATCATGTTCCCGGCAAAGACAGCAAAACGCGCCGATTTTGAAAAAGTCGTTCGTGCGATTGACAATATTTTCTTCAGCGATGAAGGCGCAAAACTCTGGTGTCTCGGCGTCGAAGGCGTAACCTATACCGTCGAAAACGGTAAAATCAAATATACCAAGGAAATTACCGAAGCCCCCGAAGGTATTTACAAAGCAATGCAGTTAAAATACGGCTGCGGAGCCGATACAACACAACTGGTATGGGTTAACAGCAGAGAAATGACAAAGTATGACGACAACTATGCCCGTATCAATGCCGAAGTAGAGAAAATGGATATGGCAATCCAGCCGATTCCCCCAACCCCGCTGTTCGATGATGCCGTTGCCGAAGAAGCAGGCATTTTGCGTACACCGCTCTTGGATACGTTTGAAAAATGGAACAACGATTTTATCACCGGTAAAAAAGATATTAATAAGGATTGGGATGCCTATGTAACGGAAATGGACAATGTAGGCATTAAAAAGTACCTTACCCTCTATAACGAGCACGTAAGGAAATAACCCTTTTTCAGCGCCTGCATAAGCATCGCTTTGCAGGCGTCTTTTTATTTTATAGCTATGAACAAAACGACAAAACGTTATTTTCGCCAATACTGGCAGCTTTATGCGATGCTTTTGTTGCCCTCACTGTATTTTATCATATTCAAATATGTTCCTATTTTTGGCAATGTGCTGGCATTTAGGCGATACCGTCCGGGGCTCGGCGCATTCGGTACCGAATGGGTAGGTCTGCGCTATTTTTCGATGTTCTTTAAAGACCCTGCTTTCTGGCGGGCATTCAGAAATACGTTGATCTTATCGCTGATGAATTTACTGATAAACTTTCCGATACCGATTATCTTTGCGCTTCTCTTAAACGAGATACGTTCTGTTTTTCTGAAGAAATTCGTACAAACGATTTCATATATGCCGCGGTTTATTTCGACTGTTGTCGTTATTGCGATGGCTGCGGAAATTCTTTCGCCGAGCACCGGTATTTTAAATCTGCTGTTAAAAAATATGT
>CAUVHB010000271.1:0-3060 GCA_963551335.1 uncultured Treponema sp. | reverse complement strand
GGCAATTCGCCAATCCTCGACTTTTGATAAAGTCTGCGGTTGTCGAATTTATAGGGATCTTTCAAAATCTAAGCGATTTTTTAGAGATACTTCATCAGTCTTTTCTCTGAAAATTGACATTTAGTTCAAATCGCTGTACATTGATATAATGATTGCAGATAAAATAATTAAAGCCGTTTTCGGTTCACAGCACGAACGGGATATTAAAGCATTGCTGCCCGTCCTTCATCAAATAAATGAAAAAGAAGCGTGGGCGCTCGCGCTTGCTCCGGAAGATTTTAAGCAAAAGACCGCTGAGTTTAAGGAGCGGTTCGCAAAGGGAGAATCGCTTGATGCCTTTATCCCCGAAGCCTTTGCCTTAGCGCGGGAGGCAGCGCGGCGTATTTTGCACGAACGGATGTATGACGTGCAGCTTTTAGGCTCGCTGGTTCTCCATTCAGGACGCATCGTCGAAATGAAGACCGGTGAAGGTAAAACCTTGATGAGCATCGCCGCGTCATACCTCAATAGCCTTTCCGGGAAAGGCGTACATATCGTAACCGTCAACGACTACCTTGCAGAACGAGATGCCGATTGGATGCGGCCCGTCTACGCATACCTTGGGGTCAGTGTCGGTGCAATCCTTTCCAACATGGATAACGCCGCACGGAAAGCTGCCTACAATGCGGATATTACCTACGGCACCAATAACGAGTTCGGCTTTGACTATCTGCGCGACAATATGCAGCTTACAATAGAAGAAAAAGTGCAGCGCGGCTTTTCATTCGCAGTTGTGGACGAAATTGACTCTATCCTCATCGACGAGGCGCGCACCCCGCTCATCATCTCCGGTTCCGCTGAAGACGACACCAAGCGCTATTTCGATGTCGATAAGCTCGTCGATCAGCTTGAAGAAGTTAAAAAGAATCCTGAAACCGGTGAATATCCCAATGAGCTGGAGGGAGAAGAGATTATCGGCGACTATACGCTCGATGAAAAGAGCCGCCGTGTGTCTTTTACCGACTCCGGTATGCTGCACATTCAGGATATTTTACAAAAACAGGGCTTAATCAACGGCAGCCTTTTTGAAGAAGAAAACTTTGAATATATCCACTACTTTACGCAGGCGGTGCGCGCCCATATCCTCTATCACATTGATGTTGATTATGTTGTAAAAGAAGGGCAGGTGCAGATTGTCGATGAGTTCACGGGACGTATTCTTGAAGGACGCCGCTATTCGGACGGCTTACATCAGGCTATCGAAGCGAAGGAGCATATCCGCATTGCCCAGCGCAACCGCACGATGGCAACCATCACCTTTCAAAACTTCTTCCGTATGTATGACAAGCTGTCCGGTATGACCGGTACGGCGGACACCGAAGCGGTTGAGTTCAACAAGATTTATTCGCTTGATGTTGTGGTTATCCCGACCAACTTACCGGTTATCCGCAAAGACGAACACGATGTGGTCTACCTGAACGAAGCGGAAAAATGGGAAGCGCTCTGCAGCGAGATTGCCGAAGCGCATAAACGCGGACAGCCGGTGCTGGTTGGTACGGTGTCCATCGAAAAATCAGAAAAGCTTTCATCCTTGCTGACTCGGAAAGGCGTTCGGCACGAGGTATTGAACGCCAAGAACCACGCACGGGAAGCGCTCATTATCGCGGAAGCGGGCGCAAAAGGCTCGGTTACCATCGCTACCAACATGGCAGGACGCGGTACCGACATCAAGCTTGGCGGAAGCCCAGAATTTAGGGCGCGCAAGCGGGCAGGAACCGAAGCCGAGCCGGAAGTGTATCAAAAAATATACGACGAAGAATATAAAAAGTGGCAGGAAGACTATAAGGAAGTTAAATCGCTCGGCGGTTTGTACGTTATCGGTACCGAACGGCACGAAAGCCGCCGTATCGACAATCAGCTGCGCGGACGTTCGGGGCGCCAGGGCGATCCCGGGCGTTCAAAATTTTTCCTCTCCCTCGATGATGATTTGATGCGTCTTTTCGGCGGCGAAAACCTCAAGCGGGTAATGACAAAGGTCGGTATGGAGCCCGGCGAGCCGATTGAACACCCGTGGCTCAACAAGAGTATCGAAAAGGCGCAAACCAAGGTTGAAGAGCGCAACTTCGATATCCGTAAGCACCTTCTTGAATATGACGACGTGCTGAACGAGCAGCGTGGCTTTATCTATGAGCAGCGTGATAAGATTTTGCAAGATGAACACCTTGTCGAACGCATTTATACCACAATAGAAGAATACCTCGATGATGCATTCGAAGAGTTTAAGCACGGTTCCCGCAAGGAAAAACCGGAAGAGCTCAAGGAGTTGCAGGCAAAGCTCAAAACAAAGTTCGGCTATATTTTTAGCGATGAAGACACAAAGATGGCGCAAGCTGCCGACACCAGCGCATTGCAGCAGAAAATTTTCGCTGCGCTTAAAGCAAATCTCGAAGAAAAGCTCGCACTTGCTGGTAATGAAAACCTCAATATGTTCATTCGGTATCAGTATTTACAGGCAATAGACCGCAAGTGGCTCGATCACTTAGAAAATCTGGAAGCCTTACGCGAAGCCGTCTACCTCCGCTCCTACGGGCAAAAAAACCCGCTCACGGAATACAAGCTCGAAGGGTTCGACATCTTCTACGCGATGCTCGACGAAATTCGCTTCTCCATTGCCTCCTTACTGGTATTAGTACGGATCAGTACCGACGAACCCTCCTCGCGCAGCCCTAATCGCCGTATCCCGCAGGGCTCCGCACATCACAGCTCAATGGCATCTTTCCATCAGAGCAGCTCGCCGATGGGGGCAAGCAGCAAGCCGGAAAACGTCCAAGTTGTGCGTACCGCACCCAAAGTCGGCAGAAATGATCCCTGCCCCTGCGGCTCCGGCAAGAAATACAAGCACTGCTGCGGCAGGTAACACAACTTCGCACCAAACCTGTATGATATGACTGGGACACTCTTTTGGGTGTCCCAGCTTTTTAACGCTAAAGTATTGTCAGGTGATAACTGTAATGCATAAAAAGAAAGCTTATTTTAGACAATGCAGTTGGCATTGTCTAAAAACGCTGCGAGTTTGCTTAG
>CAUVHB010000270.1:0-3062 GCA_963551335.1 uncultured Treponema sp. | reverse complement strand
GGAGCAAACAAAAGTACATTTTGATTCCGTAAACGATCTGCTCATCAGTACCAATACGATAAGCACGGTACGGCCTAAAAACAATTCAAGCGGCAGCTCCGGAAGCTCCACACATACGTCGTCAAGCGGACGCTCTCACGGCGGCGGCGGAAGATCATTTTAAGTTTTAAGCGCGTACCTTTCGGGCATCTTGTAAAAACTCAAGGTTAGATTTTTAGAAGATGCCCTACCCTTTTCCCTCTTTTTTTGTACGGCAACTATCGGGACGGCTCTTTTTATATCCGCTATACTCTCCATAGATTTGGGAGCAACAAATGAATATCATTCAATCATTTAACGACACGATGGCTTATATCGAAAAGACACTTGAAACAGGGTATGATGAAGCGGAGATGGCGCGCATTTCCGGTTATTCGTATCCGTTATTCAGCAGACTTTTTTCGATATTGGTCGGATATCCGTTAAATGAGTATCTCCGTTTTAGAAAGATCAGCCGCGCTGCCGCCGATTTGCGCAATACGGATACAAAGATTATCGACATTGCACTGACCTACGGCTATGAATCACCTGATTCTTTTGCGGCTGCGTTTAAAAAATTCCACGGCGTCAGCCCGAGCGGGGTTCGGAACGGAAAAGAATTCAAATCGTTTGCTCCGATCAAACTCGCTTTAACCGTCAACGGAGGTCAAACTATGGAAGTTAAAATTGAGAAAAAGAGTGGATTCACGATTGCAGGTGTTCAAATCGATGCGGATAAAACAAGCGATTTTCCGAAAGTGTGGAATAGTCTTTTTGAAAAAGCTCCGCATGAGGAGCTTGCAAAACTCGGAAATGGTGCCAGCTTCGGCGTCTGTTCGGAAGTAAAAAATTGTAAAACTTTTACCTATACGGCAGCGTATGATTGCCGAAACGAACAAAGAGCAGACGAACTCGGTTTGTCGGTCATGCACATTCCCGAAGCCGAATACGCGGTAGTCCAGCTGAAAGGCACCGTCCCCGACTGCATCCACCAAGGGTGGAAGTACGTCATGGAAACCTTCTTCCCCGAACAGGGATACTGCCATGCCGGCACTCCCGACTTTGAAGTATATTCGGAAGGGGATATGTGCAGCCCCAATTATACGATGGAGTTGTGGGTGCCTATTGTAAAGGCGTAGGATAGCTTCCATACGAAGCGGTACAATTCAGCAGTTTTCGAAGACAACCTGAAATTACCCTCAGGCAGAAAACCGATGTTATGTGCTAAAACAGCACAAGACCGACAGCAGCGCCAGCAATAATTAAAAAGATGGGATGCAGCCGTTTAAACAGCATTTGCACAAGCAAGAAAAGACAAAAGACGGCTGCAGCTTTCCAGTCAACCAATTTCGTCCATTGCCGCGAAACATAAAACGCAGGCAGTGTAAACACTGCAACAGCAAGTACGTTCCACGCAGCCGCCGCGATCATCCCCGCAGCGCCCGCCCGCAGTCCGTACATGGTATTTTTAACCGGCGCTGCATTTTGAAACGATTGGGTAAATCGAGCGATGAGCACAATCACAATCAGCGACGGAAGCACCATTCCGGTAGTCAGCACCAAACTTCCCCAAATACCATATAGCTCATATCCCACATAGGTTGCCATATTAATACCGATCGGACCGGGTGTTGATTCAGAAACGGCAATCATCGCAATAAACTGCTCGGAGCTGATAATTGAGCGGGCTACCAACTCTTGCTGCATCAAGCTGACGGCAACCAATCCGCCGCCGATAGTAGAAAGCCCGATATACATAAATAGAAAAAACAAACCGAATAAGCTCATTCTTTATCCTCCTCACGGCGAACGGAAGCACCCCTGCCGTTTCGGAGAATTTGCGCACAAAACCCGATAATACCAGCGGTAAGCACAATCAAGATGCCAGAAACATTCCAGACGGACATTGCAAGGAAAGCGCCGACGGCAATTCCCGCACTAATAAAGTCGGTAATAATCTTTTTACCAAACGTAAAAACTGCACGGGCAAGCAAGGCAGCAACAGCAACATACACGCCTTTCATCGCGCGCTGTATCCACACAATATCGGAAAAGCGAGAAATGGAACCGGCTATCAGCGTAATAACAATCCATGAAGGACACACAATCCCTATTGTACTCACAATCGCCCCCGAAAGACCAGCGCGCTTATACCCGCAAAACGTTGCAACATTAACCGCAATAATTCCCGGCGTACACTGCCCTATCGCAAAGTAATTCAAAATCTCTTCTTCCGTCAGCCATTTCTTTGATTCTACCAATTCCTTTTGCAGCATCGGCAGCATACTCATACCGCCGCCAAAGGTAAAAAGTCCGATCTTAAAAAATGTGGTAAACAACTGCACATACCGCATCAATCCGTCTTTCATGCTGGTTTCCTTATTCGCGCGAATAGCTAATAATTCTCACATACTGCACAGAAAGTGTTTTCTGATTATGGAGCTGCTAATACGATATTTTGTGTAAGTATCCGGTCATGATACTGATCGCAGGACGAGAAAGACATAAACACATCTGCATCTTCATATCCTGATTTTTCTGTATGGATCCGAATAAAATGCCCATCAAAGGCAAAACATATACCTGCCTTCTTTACTATACAAGCTTTTACAAAAAACCGCCCTTCCGAGTCAGTAAAATATGACAAATCATTAAATCGTTTATTATAGTTATCAGTAATATAAACCTTTACATTCCCGATAGGCTGATTATTACGATCGGAAACCTTTCCGGAGATATTAGGATACTCTAATCCTTCAAAAGACATAAAGCCGCAGCTCACAAACATTATCATAATTATTGAATATAATGCTATCCGTTTCATCTTTAATACCTCTCTCTATAATTATTCGGCAAAATACTGTTGCAGCAGCGCTTTAAATCGCGTAAAAAACGAACCGTGCCTTGTATGGGAAGCTTGTTCTAATTTTACAAAATCCCGTGCGGCATCGTCAAGGCTAAAATCGTTGCCGTTCTTTTGCTTGAGCCTATCCCAATGCTTAACAATCCAAACGTAAATATCGCTCTTCGTGCGGTCTTTAAAA
>CAUVHB010000269.1:0-3070 GCA_963551335.1 uncultured Treponema sp. | reverse complement strand
CCGGCCAATTGTATTTATACAGTAAACGCAGGGCATCTTCCGACAGATGTTTTTTCGATTGTTTTAAATAATTATACGCCAGTACTTTGATATCCTCTTTATGCTGTCGCAGCGGCGGGATAACAAGATGAGATACGTCAAGGCGGTAAAACAGATCCATACGGAAAAGACCTTGATCCACCATTTCTTCGAGATCACAATTTGTAGCGCAAATCAATCGAAAATCGGAAAAATGTCTTTTGGTTCCTCCCAGTTTATAATATTCGTGCGTTTCGATAACTCTTAAAAGCTTTGCCTGTAAATTGAGCGTAAGGTTTTCTATTTCATCAAAGAATAGCGTTCCATGATCTGCTTCCGAAAAGAAGCCTTCTTTATCGATTGCCCCTGTGTATGCGCCCTTGCACGAGCCGAACAATAAGCTCTCTGCAAGATCTTCTGCAATGCAGGTGGTATTAACCGGTACATATTTACCGGAGCGGTTTTTAGAATACTGATGGATAAGAGATGCGACCACTTCTTTGCCGGAACCGCTTTCGCCGTAAAGGAGTACATGAGAATTTTGCTGAGCTGCCTGTAAAATAAAGTTCCGTACTATTTGTATTTCGATACTCTGCCCTTGCAGTTTTGTATAAAGCGGCGCTGCTATCGGGTCTATATCATACGCATTGATTATGCGGATAATTTTTCCTTCAAGTATATTTTTAATAGTATCGTGTAATATATTGAATTCATACGGAATTGAAAAACAACCTAATATCATATCTGTTGCATAGGCTTTTTTTTCTACTAAATTACAGTGTTGATGTGAGAATAAAAAGATAGGCAAAATGGGATAGTGTTCGTAAATTTCTTTTAGAATATTCGGCGGATACCCGCCCCCTGCTTCAAAATCAAATAAGAGAAAATCATACGTTTTTTCTCTCAAACGCGACAAAAGCGCTCGGTTATCCAATAGTGCGTCTACCACCCAAACTTTTCGAGATTCATACGCAAGTTTTTCGGCATCTGTCGAAAATGCTGCAACAAACAAGACAGTCAACAAAGCCACACCTACAACAGAAAACCGGAAGAGGCAGGAATCGAACCTGCCGTTGCGAATTATGCAACCAACGGTTTTGAAGACCGCGAAGACCACCAGATCCCATCAGCTTCCATTGATAAAAGTAATCAAACGCCCCTAAAACTGAGATTTGTTTAGAGGTTTTTTCATTGCAATTTAGTATAAAATGAAACTTTTTTTTAAGCAAGCCTGCCGCTTCATTTATTTAACCCCTAGTTTTCCGTCTTAAACATGAAAAATGATTCATTCCCCGCAAAGGGATATTAGAATATTCTCATGGATAAACTTGATTGATTAACGGCAAAATAGAATTGAATTTAAGTATAAAAAGTTTATTTATATATTGCCGATAATATGTTAGAATAATACCGATGAATAAGATAACATACTTATCTGTTAGGGAAACGGCAAAACGCTGGCGCATGAGTGAACGCAGTGTAAGAAATTACTGCTTGCAGGGGAGAATTGTGGGGGCTCTTTTAGAAGGGAACACATGGAATATCCCTTCGGATGCAGAAAAGCCTCATCGGAAAATTCGCCATACCGCAAAGCAGGATACACTCTTATCATTCCTTAAACGTGAAAAAGAAACCGGATTGAAAGGTGGAATTTATCACAAAATTCAGATTGACCTTACGTATAATTCAAATCACATCGAAGGTTCAAAACTGACACACGACCAAACTCGATTCATTTTTGAAACAAAAAAGATTGGCGTTACAGATGAAGTCGTGAGAGTTGATGATATTATTGAAACCGTAAATCATTTCCATTGTATCGATGTAATAATAGAAGGTGCGCATACGAAACTTTCGGAAAGTTTCATAAAACAGCTTCATTATCTCCTAAAATCCGGAACAACCGACAGTCAAAAACCATGGTTTAAAGTTGGCGATTACAAAATGCTGGAAAATGAAGTAGGCGGAGAGGCAACGACAAAACCTGCGGATGTTGCGGCAGAGATGAAATCATTATTAATGGAATATAATTCAAAATCGGAAATCACTCTTGATGATGTGTTGGATTTTCATGTCCGATTTGAAGCGATTCATCCGTTTCAAGATGGCAATGGTCGTATCGGAAGATTGATACTGTTCAAGGAATGTCTTAAACGTAACATTGTCCCGTTTATCATTACTGAAGAACTAAAGCTTTACTACTACAGAGGAATTAAAAATTGGAAAAATGAACGCGGTTTTTTAAGAGATACGTGTCGTACCGCACAGGATGTAATGAAGCAATGTTTGGATTATTTCGGTATTGTGTATTGAAAAACCGCTCCGAAAATGATCACTTAAGATTCATCACCAAAAGCCGACGTATTTATAGTTCTTTTATCCGGCCGCTTCTTTTACCACAGCCAGATACCGGAGCATTTTATCTATAAGGACAAAGGCTTGCGGCGTCAGGGTTTCGAGCCTGTCCTGCGGCGTGTGCATCCGCTGCCATGTCTGCGGAATGACGGCAGCAAGCGGTGAATTAGGCGGAATATGGGCATTGGTGATGATGCACCGCTGGAGCGCTTCGGAGCGAGGCATATACCGCATTAACAGCTCCGCTTCCGTCCTCGGCAATACGGTGATAACCTGTGCGGTTAATCCGGCGGAAATGAGTCCCGCATTGTCGCTGTAGGCAGTCGGCAGCGAAAGCCAGCGTCCCCTGCACGCGGCGTCGGCATAGATGCGGCAGCGCCGGTGTAGCGCGGTAAGCCCCGCCGTTTTCCGCGTATCCCTGCCGTATATCCCCGACTCTGAAAGGATGAGCGTATCCCCGCATCCGCACATATCAAACACAAAGATGTCATCCTGTTGCATTGAAAGCGCACGCAAGCCTTGCCCCAAACGGTACGCGCCTTGGCTTTTAATGCCTTCTATCCCCGCTTCTTCGCCGTCGGTAAAGATAATGCGAATATTATGCGCATCCTGTTTCTGCAGCAACATTTGAGCAAACAGCAGCAGCTGTATGCAGGCGGCGGAATTATCGTTTGCGCCCTGTGTACCGGCAGCGCGG
>CAUVHB010000268.1:0-3080 GCA_963551335.1 uncultured Treponema sp. | reverse complement strand
GGAACCGAGTGATATATCTAAAATCAAAATAAAAAACGGATTTGTGAATTATGTAATAGCCGACACTGATGCTTGGCGCAAACAGTTTTCTGAAAAAGCAATAAAGAAAACTGTTACTATTCCGGCATGGCTCAATTATAAAGCGGAAGAAGCCGGGGTTAATTTTTCACAAGAGTTACAAAACGCATTGAAACAGCGGTTGCAAATTGCATTGTAATTTTATTCGTGCGGAGAGGTTAATCCCCGACGCTTGCGTCGGGGCTGTTGATTGTAATAGTAAAAAAATAAAAAGTAATCGTGTTAATTCGTATTTTCCGGTATGTTTTTCAACTCAAGAGATGGTTGCTTACACTTCACAATTTATGATGCAATTTCCCGACAAGGCGCACCGTAATCGGAATGGTGCAGATAAGACCGATACTTCCGGCAACGGCGCGCAGCACCTCCGAGGCTAAAAGTTCGAGATTGATAATTTCGGTAAATCCGTTGGAGAATAGAATAAACAGCAGCAGTACCGGAATGGAGGTACTGACATACGCCAAAATCAGCGTGTTCGACATCGAGCCGATAATATCCCTACCGATATTCATGCCGGATTGTATCAGTTGTTTCTTTGATATGCCGGGGCTTACGGAAATAATCTCCCACATTGCCGATGAGATGGACATTGCTACATCCATCACCGCGCCGAGTGCCCCGATCATAATACCTGCGAACAACAAACCTTGATAGTCTATCTTACGGTGCTGCGGTATAAAGGCAAGCAGTTGCGCGTCTTCGTTTCCAAGTCCTGTCAGCATGAGTATCTTACCGGCGCTATATGCGAAGAGCCCTGCAATGATAACGCCGCCAATTGTTCCCATTATAGCGGTATATGTTTTTTTATTATTTCCACTGATGATGAATAGCGTAATAACCGTTGCGGTGCTGCATACGGCAAGCGCCAAGAGAATTGGATTAAATCCCCGTATAATGCACGGGAGAAAAATACCGAAGATGAGCCCTACGGTAATGCCGAGCGTAATGAGCGCTTTGAATCCGTTTTTTTTGCCGACGATAATAAGCGCCGCTGCAAAGATTACAATGAGTGCATAGACTTTGGTATCCCGTGCGCGTTCATAGATTTTTAAGTTTGTTATTTTGCCGGTTTCTTCATCTTCATCAACCTGCAACACCATCTTGTCGTGGAGGCGGAAGATAAGCCGGTATGGAATTGCTAGCTCAATAGTGTTGCGGACGGTATACACTTCGCCCTTATGCTTGCCGGTTAAAATTTCTATTTTTAAATGCTGATAGCGGAAGTCGGATTCAATCGGAACGTCAGGGCGGCTTTCCGCAAGATCATCATAGACGATGTCGATAACACGCGCTTTTACCACTTGATTTTTCGGCAAGCTGAGTTGCGTATCATAATATTCCCGCAGTCCGGCATCTTTGGAATCGGTGCCTACTTCTGCAAATACGGGAATTTGCGCTCTAAGCATAATCGTAAGCATAAAAAAAAGAAAAAGATAAGATTGTTTTATGTGTTGCTGCATAATGAATACCGAAAAGAAAAACAAGCAATGTACGCAAACCATACATTGCTTGTTTTATTGAGCTCCTCTAAAAACTTCAGCTTTTAGAAATCCCCTATTGTGTGTACGAATTCCTTTTTACTTTTTGCTGATATCTTTGATGTAATTAGGAGCTTTCGGCGTAATGGTTTTTGCCGCTTTAATTTCATCGATTAAGGCATCCCGAATTGGAATGTATGTTTCGACTACATTGGTTGCCTTTGAAAAATCGTATTTATCGCCGCCGGTAAACATAAAGTCATTGACAACAACCTTGTATTTTTTGTTCATATCGAGCGGAGTTCCATCGGCTAGCGCAATCGAAGTTATTCTGCTTTCAAAAGGCTTGGTACCGTCGTATTCAACCTTTAAGCCGGCGAACTGTCCGTCCGTGATATTCGGGTTCATAATACCGTGGTCGATTGCCTTTTTAATTTCCGAACCGGGAAGATCGAACACTACCAAATAGTTGTCATAGGGCATAATTTCGTACAGATCGCTGATAGTAATATTGCCCTCCGCAAGCGTTCTGCGTAATCCGCCGCCGTTTTGGATAGCGATGTCCGCTTTGCCTACTTTCCGCTGTACTTCGGAAGCCCATACGCCGAGCAAGGTATTGCTGCCTTTCTCTGATCTTTCGTGGGTGAATTCAGCCGCGGCGGTGCCGATTACTTTGCCTAAGATCGGTTTTAAGTCCGCCTCGTATTTTGCATGCACCGCCTTACCTTCTTCATCTTCGACGATAGTGTCTTTGTGCTTCCAAATTTCATCAAGAGCAGGGGTGATCGATGCGATTTTTTTATTTTTATCAAATGTGATGCTGAGTTTTCCGACTGCGCGACCATAGCAGTAAGCCTGCATAATCGGCATACCGTCTGCAACGCCTTGTACCGGCCGATGGCTATGAGCTGATAATATCGCGTTTAAACCCTTAATTTTGGCAAGGGCAACTGCATTTCCGGTAATTTCTTCACCATTTTGATCGGAATCGATGTGCGTTAATGCGATGATGACATCTGGTTTTCCTTCTTTTGCTTTGCCCGCTAACAGGTAATCAACCCATTGCTGTCCGGCTTTAACGGGATCGGTAAACTCTAAGCCGCTCACATGTTCTGCTTTTGTGAGGGTGACCGTGTCGGGATGCGCCAAACCGATAAACGCAATCTTATAGCCGCCCTTGGTGATAATCATGTACGGTTTTGCCCAAGAGACAGGCTTTTTCGTGTTTTTATCGACGATATTTGCCGCCAAGAAAGTGAACCCGCCGTCTTTTTGCCATTGGGTCATGTGTTTTACGCCCCAGTCGAATTCGTGATTTCCGACTGCACTCACTGCCACGCCCATCGCCTTCATCATTGCGGAAACCGGCGCACCGTAGGTCAAATTGGAAATTGCGGTACCTTGATAGTTATCGCCGCCCGCTACGACAATCGTGTTCGGGTTTTCTCTTTGCGCGGTGTGTACATAGCCGAGCAGCTTTGCCATACCGGCATTTTTCCCTTTACCGGGGCGGGCATCTTCCGC
>CAUVHB010000267.1:0-3090 GCA_963551335.1 uncultured Treponema sp. | reverse complement strand
GTCGAAACGCTGCGAAAAATAAACCATCTCTCCGATTCCGATGTCTTAAAAGTCGAGAAAATATTGATTATACCCGACAACAAACAGACCGCTAGTACTGCAGCGTCCAAAAATCAGGCGGCAGCCCAGCAAACACCTCCTGCGTCGTGGGAAGACCCGCGCGCTTATGTAAAAAAATCAATCGATAAAAGTCTGCTGTGGCCGGTTTCCGTGATCGATATTTCGTACCTTTCGGGAAAACTCTATGGCGTTGCGATTGACTCGACGGTAAACGCCCCCGTACAAGCCATCGCTTCGGGTCGCGTCATTTCAATCGGTCCGCACCGAGGATACGGACAGGTTATCTTTATTCAATCTAAAACGAAGCACGTCTACGTATACGGGGGCTTAGCGCAAATACTCCCGCAAACAGGTGCGCAGATTAGCGTCGGCCAAAAGCTCGGCACGCTTGCCGCAGATTCCCTCACCGGTACGCCGCGCCTTTATTTTATGGTATACGCCAACAATAAACCGCTTGATCCTGCAAAGGCGCCGCGCGGCAAATAAAACCGTTGACTTACCGCTGGAGAAACTATGGAATTTAAACATCTTGAAGTATTTGTAAAGCTGGTCGAAAATCTCAGTTTTTCTGCCGCAGCAGAAGAGCTGAATATTTCGCAGCCGACGGTCAGTTTGCATATTAAACAGCTTGAGGAAGAGCTCGACACACCGCTCTTTATCCGTTCCACGCGCGAGCTAAAAATTACCGAAGAGGGGACAATACTCTACCGCGAAGCAAAGGATTTGCTGCAGCAGCGTTCAACCCTTATCGATCGATTTATCAATCCAAACCGAAAGATATTGCGGCTCGGCTCATCTACCATTCCAACAGGCTATATTCTCCCCTTTGTATTGAGCCGGTTCAGAAAGACGCACCCCAATATTCTTATTCAAGTTGAAGAACAAAATAGCTATGAAACGATTAAGCGGATTTCTGCGCGAAAAGTCGATGCGGGGATTGTCGGAATGAAAACCGATGATGAAAACTGTGAGTTCAAGCCGATTTATCAAGATGAGTTTGTCTTTATTACCCCCAATATTCCCTATTACCGCGCGTTACAACAGACACAACCGAATTTAAAGCGCCTTGCGCAGGAACCGCTCATCGTAAGAGAAAGCGGCTCCGCGGTAAAGCAAAATATGGAACTGATGCTGAACGCTGCGCATATTGATCTGGCATCACTCCATATTATTACCTCAATTAACAATATCGACGTAATCAAGCGGCTTGTCGCACAAGGGGTGGGAACCTCATTTATTTCCAAAATCGCCGTAAACGATATGATTGATCGCGGCGAGCTGCTGGCGTTCTCTCTTGAGGATGTGCCGCATCGCTATCGCGATCTCTACCTTGTATGGAACAAGAAGATTACAATCCCGACATACTTGCAGGAATTTTTAGACTGCGCCCTTGAGTATTCTCAGGGGAAGCGCTAACAATCTGGAAACCTTTAAAAACCATCAAGCCTATCGGCTTGTTCTGTAAGGAAATGATTTATCGTATCCGCTCACGCGGACTGCGAATCAATTTTTAGAAGTTCACCAAAATTTCAAAAAATGCACTAGATAACTACCAGTACATACTTTAACAGTTCATCATAATATCCTATCATAAGACAATCAAGGCATTCAGCTGTAAAATCAAACCATAGGGCATCTTTTAAAAAGAGGCAGGTTTTTAAGAGAAAAGTTTTATTTTTTTGTTATCTGATAAACTGCTTATATTTCCTCGTTATCGGCATCTCGAGTAAACGCCATTATCTGCAACGTCTCATCAATCGTCGAAAGTCTTATAGCGCCGTTTTTTTCAAGTGCAAATTGAGGATAACCGACGCAGGCTCCCTCGTTTGATTTTGCCCAAACATCATAGACGGTATAGCCATTCCATTCAGTGCAAAATTGATAGCGGTCAAAATATTCGTCTTTATCGATAAATTCTTTTATGGTCATTGTTGAGTTCCTTGCTATTTTGTCCGTCGACGGTGGTATACATAGCCATGTTTTTTCATTACCTCTTCCCATGCTTTTTCGTAGCGCTCTCTATCTTCCTTTGTTTCTTCTATCATGTTTCCCATTGTTGAGATATGTCCGGTCGTTTTCCCTGTCCGTGTGTCGTATGTTTCAATGTCGCCGTCTTTTGAATATCTTATGCCTATATGATTTTCTTTACTCATTCACTGCCTCCTAATAAAATTAGTTTTGTACGGTTTAGTATAACCATGTAATCAGCGCGGAGCGGACTTGGAATAGCACGTATTACGTCGTATCCCATAAGCGAGGCAAGAACGCCCATATTACGACTCCTCCAACCGTTACTAATGATTTTATCGTTTATTCCTCTTGTTGAATACCCTTGAGCCTTTAGCTCTTGCGTGTAAGTAATCAAAATTATCTTATATAAATAAACTTCTGGATATTCCCGTTCTATCATCATTTCGATTATAGTACGATAATCATGGGAAAGATAAAAAGATTAGAATTAACGGCAGAGCAGTATGCAGAGTTGGAAAAAGGTTTCCGCAATGGAGAGAGCCATTGTTTTCGTATGCGCTGTCGAGCTGTTCTTCTGAAAGGAAAAGGGCTATCTTCGGTAAAAGCAGGTGAACAAACCGAGATGAGTTTTGTATCGGTGAATGCATGGGTGAAACGCTTTCTGAGCGAAGGTATTGGCGGCTTGCAAACACGTTCCGGCCGTGGTCGCAAACCAATTATGGATTGCTCAGACGAACAAGCGGTGCGCTTAGCAATCGAACAAGACAGACAGAGTGTGAGTAAAGCCAAACAAGCATGGCAACAAGCGACAGGCAAACAGGCAAGCGATATAACATTCAAACGTTTTTTATCCGCATTGGCGCAAGATATAAGCGTATAAGAAAACGCCCAAGGGGAAAACCCTTTGGAGTGATATAATAAAAGTGCAGTGCCAAAGTTGCCGAAAAAGAGAGGAGGAAGGGCAATGAAACGGTACGATGAGAACTTTAAAATCGAGGCATTGAAGCTGTCGGACGAGATCGGAGTGAAGAAAACGTGCGAACAGCTTAACGTGAACTA
>CAUVHB010000266.1:0-3091 GCA_963551335.1 uncultured Treponema sp. | reverse complement strand
ATTACCCTCCGCAGGAAGAAATTTAAAATTAAAGAAACTATCCGAAAGCCGCATTAAACCGTTTCCTTAATATAATTTTATGTTATTTACAGTATATGCGGCTTCTAAATGCGCAACTTCTCACGACCTTATTTTTAGAAGTTGCAACTCAACAAAAAGGAGAAAGACTATGGGATTGATAACAGCGGCGCTCAGTGCAGTAGGCGGAGGTTTAGCGGATCAGTGGCTTGAAGTTGTCGAAGCAGATGATATGGGCGAGGGCATCGTTTTGGCAAAGGGTGTGCCAGTGCGCACAGATAAGCGTAATAGAAACACCAAGGGTTCAAGCGATGTTATTTCAAACGGCTCGATTATCCACGTTAATCAAAATCAGTTTATGATGCTGGTAGACGGCGGGAAAATTATCGACTACACAGCAGAGCCGGGATATTTTAAGGTTGATAACAGTTCAGCGCCCTCCCTTTTTAGCGGTAGCTTCGGCGATGCCTTAAAAGAAACGTTCAGCCGTTTTAAGTTCGGCGGTACGACACCGATGAAGCAAGAAGTCTTCTATATCAATTTACAGGAAATTAAAGGCATTAAATTCGGTACGCCCAATCCGCTTCAGTATTTTGATAATTTCTATAATGCGGAACTGTTTTTGCGGGCATTCGGAAACTACTCCATCAAGATAACCGATCCTATCAAATTCTTTAAAGAAGCCTGCCCCCGTAATGCAACCCACGTACACATTGACGAAATAAATGAGCAATATTTAACTGAATTTTTAGAGGCGCTGCAGGCTGCCATCAGTCAAATGTCGATGGAAGGCGAGCGGATTTCGTTTATTCCGTCAAAAGGAACGCTCCTTAGCAAGCACATGTCGCAGATTCTCGATGATTCGTGGAAAGACCTGCGCGGTATGGAGGTACTGTCAGTCGGTATCGCAAGCATCACGTATGACGACAGCTCCAAAGAACTCATCAATATGAGGAACAAAGGAGCGATGCTCGGCGATCCTTCTATCCGTGAAGGATATGTGCAGGGTTCTATTGCGCGGGGCATGGAAGCTGCAGGTTCCAATCAGGCAGGCGCCGGTATGGCATTTATGGGCATGGGAATGGGCATGAACGCTGGCGGAAATTTTATGGGACAGGCAAGCCAAACCAATATGCAGCAGATGCAAATGCAGCAAGCGGCTCAACAACAGGCAGGACAGCGCAATATGCAACAGCAAGCTGCCGTAGCGGGACAAGCCGCTCAAGGAAAAGCGGCAGGCGAATGGTTCTGTACCGAATGCGGACACAAGAATACCGGTAAGTTTTGTGCGGAATGCGGTACGCCAAAACCGGCAGGAAATACCTGTCCTTCATGCGGCGCAGAAATCAAACCGGGAACAAAATTCTGCTCAGAATGCGGCGCTAAACTCTAACAGAACTGCGAAGCGGCAGCTAAGAGCAATCGATGCAACCGCCACAAAATCTCCAAAGCGGTTGCCTTCTTTGTCCCGCGAAATTTTGTACAAAATTTCGCTTTATCTACGTTTCAAAAGAAGGGCAAACACATCAGATGGATAGACCAAATGCCACAGAATAGTTAGGCTGTGAACACCCCTCTTGCAGCCACAAAGTGGCGAAAGGCGGGTTGAACAGCCTAACTATTCTGTGGGGGTGCTAAACAACTTCTGATGTGTTTGCCCTCTAAAGGGGAACAACTATGAGTATAATAAACTACAAATGCCCCTCCTGCGGGGCGCCGATTGAATTTAACCCGCAGTTGGGAAAATTTAAATGCGAGTATTGTTTTACCGAGCACACGGAAGAAGCGCTGACCGCCTATCTTGAAAAGCTGCAAGCAAAAACTGCCGCAGCGGACGGTAGTGCGGCAGATACCGCTGCCGATAAGGAGGGCGCCGCACCGAAAGCCGAAACGGAAAACCATGGAAATGCTGAGAAGAATGCCGCGTCTGGCGCCGGTAACACCCGTGAAAAAGACCGGCAGACCGTTAAGGCGTATCAATGCGCCAACTGCGGCGCGGAAGTGGTTGCAGGCGACACATCGACAGCGGCATTTTGCTACTATTGCCACAGCCCGGTTGTGATAACCGACCGGCTGCAGGGCGATTTTAAGCCCGACCGCATTATCCCGTTTAAGGTTGATAAAAAGACCGCCGTGCAGAAATTTTTGGAATGGGCAGAAAAGAAAAAATTTACGCCTAAAGATTTTACGAGCGAAATGCAGCAGGAAAAAATTACCGGCGTTTACCTCCCCTACTGGCAAGCGGACATTGATGCAAAGGTTGACTACCATGCGGTCGGCGTTACCGTTACCCGCTGGTCAAGCGGAGACCGCGACTATGTAAAAACCGATAAATACAAAATCGACCGCGTCGGCGATATCGCCGTGAACAACCTGCAAAAGCTCGCCTTTTCAAAAATCGATGAATCCTTACTCAATACCATTACTCCCTACGATGAAGCGGAGATGAAAAATTTTTCCGCAGGGTATTTAGCAGGCTTTTTTGCCGAACAATACACCGAAAATAAAGAAGCGGTAACGCCCGCTTTAATGACACAAGCAAAACAAACCACAGCGGCGCTTATTAAAGAATCCGCTTCTTGTACTCATTTTGAATCGGAAAGAGATTCAACCACGTATACCGTTCGTGCCCAACGGTATGTGTTACTCCCCTCATGGATTCTTACCTACATCTATCACGGTAAGCCGTATGTATTTGCCGTGAATGGTCAAACCGGTAATACCTGCGGAGAGCTGCCGCTGGATAAGGCAAAAGTAGCGCTGACATCGGGGCTTCTCGGCGTCGTATTCGGTACGCTCATGTTCTTAGGAGGGATGTTTATATGGTAACGATGATAACATCAGTATGCTCAAAAAAACACGCCTATAAGAAACTGTTTGTTATAATGCTTTTCTGCTGTTTTCTCCCCCTTATACTTCTTTACGCAGAGACGAGCACTTCGGACAAGGCTGATTGGAGCGAAACCGAATGGGTTGCAGACGAGCTTTTTATTCCGGTAGAACAATTTGCCGGACGATCGGTCGTCGATATGGTGGGCATTCTGACTCTCAGCGAACAACAGGAAATAGCGGC
>CAUVHB010000265.1:0-3091 GCA_963551335.1 uncultured Treponema sp. | reverse complement strand
GGCGTATCTTTGATACGTTGAGGATTAATTTGTGCGCAGCAACGAAGTAGATGCGTCATATATTTGCAAAAGGAGAGGTTGGCACAAAAATTGCTTGTATAGCAGTCATAACCCGCAGCGTCGAATGACTTTCGCGGTAATCATAAAGTCTTGATTTAAGAACAGGCTTTAAGGGGGATTTTTATGACAGATGCGCAAATGCAATTTAAAAGCCGCTATCGTGAGTATGGCGGTGAGCAAGCGTATTGGCCGGCGGGACCGTTTAAAATTCGGTTGCCTTTTATTCACTATGCTTGGTCTTTTCCGGAGATGTTTCAGGCGCTCTTTATGTGTGCGACCTGTTTGGGAGCAATTCCGGTATTAACTGAAGTTCTGGGCGTCAGCTATGATGTCGCATTGTCGATGGTTATCATCAACGGCTTCTTCTATACGCTTCACGTATTGCTCGGCGACCCTGTTGTTCCGGGATGGGTTACTCCGGCAATCCCGTTGATTACCGCTTTCTTAACCAATGGTTACGTGATGGGAGCAGAGCGGACACAGGCCTTGATAGCCGTACAGATGTGTCTCGGGCTGATCTTTTTGGTATTTGGTATCACCGGTTTGGGCGGTAAGATGGTGAAGGTTGTGCCAAATGCCGTTAAAGCCGGTGTTTTGATGGGCGGCGGTATTGCGGCTGTTCTCGGTGAATTTAAAACAACCGGTCGTTTTGATAAATATCCCATTTCCATTGCTGTCGGTATTGCCGTTGCGTATTTCTGTCTGTTCAGTCCGATCTGGGCGGATATGCGCAGAAAAAATAAGATTATCGATACAATTGGAAAGTTCGGTATGCTGCCTGCAATTTTAATCGGCGTTATTGTCGGACCTATTGCCGGAGAGTTTGCTATTCCGCACGTACAGTGGTGGCCGCTTATCAAAGTGCCAGATTTTGCAGACATTTGGAACCAACTGTCTCCGTTTGCTATCGGTTGGCCGAGCATGAAAATTTGGGCAGCTGCAATCCCTGTAGCGATTGTTACCTATATTATCGCATTCGGCGACTTTGTTACTTCTGAAGCCCTTATTCACGAAGCTGATGAAGTTCGTCAGGATGAAAAGATTGATTTTAATGCGAACCGCTCAAACCTCGTCAGCGGTATCCGTAACGTGGCAATGGCAGTGAGCTGTCCGTATACCCAAATGTGCGGTCCTCTTTGGGCGGCTGTTACTGCGGCAGTTTCTCAGCGCTATAAGGAAAGTCCTAAGTCTATGGAATCAATCTATAGCGGTTTCGGCACGTTCCGCCTTTCGACCTTTGTTGCCGTTGCGCTGCTTCCGATTTCATCGCTATTACAGCCAGTTTTACCTGTTGCGCTTTCATTGACGCTCCTTGTACAGGGGTATATTTGTACGCAACTGGCAATGAATATGTGCAAAACCAATGTTGAACGCGGTATTTGCGGCGTTATGGGCGCTGTTTTGGCAATGCGCGGCGCTGCATGGGGTCTCGTTGTCGGGCTCATCCTGTTTGCGATGCTCTATGAGTCAAATAAAAAAGCGGCTGCAAAGCAAGTTGAAAAGGCAGAGAACTAACATTTGTTTTTACGAGCTGATAAAAGCTTATGTTAAGCTTTTGAAGATGCTCTCATAAAGGTTACAGCCGGTTGCTTCCATATTGGAACTTATTTTGAATTTGAGCTTATTGATTGGAAAAAACCGGTGGTTTTTAAGGCAAAATAATCGCCCTGAAAGTATTGCTTTCAGGGTGGTGTATATCAAAATGGATATGATAAAAGAGGAGCCGGTATGTACGAAGAGCTGGAAAAGATACTGGACACCTATGTGCGCCCGCTGCTGAAAACTCACGGCGGCGATATGCAAGTGGTTGATTTTACCGATGGTGTCGTTAAATTTAAACTGCATGGACACTGTGCGGGATGTCCCGCTGCCGACTTCACAACTGAAAATCTTATTCAAACGGAGCTGATGGAACACATGCCCGAAGTAAAGCAAGCCATTCTCATACATGAAGTGAGCCCGAGTTTATGGAGTGAGGCTCAGTCTATTTTGAAACAGCGTCATGGCGGATAAGATACCGATAGGCGTGCGCTATTGCGGCGGCTGTAACAATCGGTATGACCGCGTTGCCGTTATCCGTCGCCTCGAAACGCTGGCGCCGGAGGTTGAGTTCGTAACGGCGCAAGCAGGAACGCCGTATCCGGCTGCATTGGTAGTGGCAGGCTGCCCGACCGATTGTGCAAAGCGGGATGACATTTCCGTACCGGCAGGCTGCCTTTTTAAAATCGGCGGATGGGAAGACCTTTTACCGGCGCGGGATTTTGTTAAAAAGGTATGCGAAGAAGCGCGTGCAAAACGAGAAATTCGTTCGTTAACGCATGAACAAGTGTTGGAAATACTGCCGCAGCGGTCGCCGATGCTGTTTATCGATACGGTTACCGCGCTTGTTCCCGGCAAAGAGGTTAAGGCGTCTTTTTACGTTACGCCTGAGTTAAGTTTGTTAAAAGGGCATTTCCCTGATAATCCGGTGTTTCCCGGTGTGTGCGCTGTTGAAGCGATTGCGCAGGCAGCGGATATTTTGCTGTTAACGCTCGATCGGTATGCCGGAAAAACGCCGCTCTTTATGGGAATTAAACAAGCTCATTTTCGTAAAAAAATTCTTTTGGGCGATACGCTCGAAATTTATAGTATCCTTTTGGAAGAGCGTACGGAGTTAGGCTGGGTAAGCTGTCGCGGTCAAATCTTTTCGGGCGGCGACTTAGCTGCCGATGCTGAAATTAGTCTTGCTATGAAGTAAGGCGCACTTAATGGCTCACACAGTATATAGATGAAAGCTGTCCAACCATAGAGTTTACCGACAGCCCTGTTCATGTATTCGTGCGGAGTGTTTAATACCCGCCGTTTCTCGGCAACGCTCTGCGTTGGGGGTGTTGATTATTGGAGTTAAAGATACTGTTCAAAAATGAGTGTTTTTGGGCAGCCTTTACAAGTTTTGATATGGGTTTTTGCTGCACATAAACGTATGTCAAAACATAAAAAAACGTATTGAAAGGAGTATCGAGTATGTCTGATTGGAAGAAGTATTATCAGG
>CAUVHB010000264.1:0-3100 GCA_963551335.1 uncultured Treponema sp. | reverse complement strand
TGGACACAAACATGAAAAAGGAACTATGTATAAAAACGATAACGGAGGCATACAAGAATTTTGATATACAAAGTGGAGCGATAATTCATAGTGACTGTGGAAGCCAGTATACAAGCGGCGAGTACAAAAAGACGCTCGGACAGTTGCATGCTGTCCAGAGTATGAGCGGAGTTGGAAAATGCTCCTATAAATCGACAACCGCAGCCTTTATCAAGCCTGTCGGCTTGTTCTGTAAGGAAACGGTTTATCTTATCCGCTAAAGCGGATTGCGAATCAAAAGGCGAGGATTGGCGAATTGCCGCACTTTTGCAATGAAATGAAAAAGTGCAATCAATAGGTGATGTTTGCGATAAGCAAACTCGAAGCGTTTTTAAGCGGTACCATTTGTACCGCTTAAAATAAACCTTGGGATAATGCCTGGATGGAAAGCTGGTTTGCGACGCTGAAAAAGGAAAAGATATATCAGCTTGATACGACAAAACTGACCGTGGAGGAAGTCAAGACAATCGTCTGGAGATACACGTTTGCCTATTACAACACCAAGCGTGTAACGACGGTAAATCCCGATGGCTTACCTCCACTGGTAGAAAACAGCAGCTAAAAAAGATGCTGCTTAAATACATTTGGGATGTTTAGGCACTGCACTACTATTGACTATTCCACCTTCCTTAAAATGCAACCCTATTTGGTTGCCGAAGTTATACCTTTGTTATTTTATGTGTGCAGTCTTTTGGAATATATCGGCCGCCTCTGCAAAATTGAGCGGTCAAAACTGGTAAATCAACAACCTCGATGCAGAGCATCGGGGTATGTTGTTCTCATAAGGTGGTTGCAGTCGGTTTTAATACCCTTTGTTACGACGCAAAGCGTCAGGGTATTAAAACCTCCGCACGAATCAACTTGGAAAAAACAATATAAAAAGACTTTATAAAGATGCAGACACGCTTCATTGCGAACCGATTGAAAAAATTGCCGATGAAGTTATATC
The DNA here is from genome assembly GCA_963551335.1 of uncultured Treponema sp. Classification (GTDB taxonomy): domain Bacteria; phylum Spirochaetota; class Spirochaetia; order Treponematales; family Treponemataceae; genus Treponema. The sequence continues at coordinate 2,112 of CAUVHB010000264.1, read as the reverse complement.
CATTTATAATATAACATCCGGAGACTTTGATAATGTTTTACGGTGCCGTTATGCAGTTCCGGATTATTGGACAATCGGCGCAGTATACGAACGCCTTATTGAAGATATTTGTGCAGAAAACGAATCTATTGATTTTATTGTTGACACATTGGTCTCTGTGTATTCGTCATGGATTGACGGGGCAATTTCAAATTATAACACGGATTTTTTCTATCAATCCCGTGAGTATATTTTTGAATCGTGGAAAGAGGGTGCGCCGGCGGAATAAACAAGCTGATATTTTTTTAACGCGAAGATATTGAGAAAGTGAAATTTTACTTCTTGCGTTTTGGTAAAAGCCGGAGTATAATTACATTATGTTATATAAAATAAACGTTGCACCGCATAAGGGCGGTTTGTACAGGCAGTGTTATATAGATAATAATTTATCGGTTCAGCACTCAGCACTCAGCACTCAGCACTCAGCACTCAGCACTCAGCACTAATTCCATCCTCTGCAGCGATAGGCGGTAGTATGCCGCCGAACGTTCAATCTACTTTTTACATAGCATTTCCTTTCCTCGATTCAGACTTTACGGATATAGCGGTCATATCAATTTTCTATAAGAACCGGCAAAAAAAATCTCAAAAAACTTTCACCGCCGACACTATTTGTCGGTGTCGGGATGCTACACTGCATGTACACCATATAAAGGATCCGTAGGCATAGAAATGAACGAAAAAGAAGGTAAAGTGCAGTTTTGGCGGCTGTTGAAAATTGACGAGATGATTCGTGCAAAGCGCTTTCCGACAGTACGCTCCCTTGCAAAAGAATTTGAGGTCAGTAAGAGAACTGTAGAACGGGATATTGAATTTTTGCGTGATCGGTATGAAGCGCCGATTGAATATGATCATAGCAAATGCGGATATGTATACACGCAGGAAACATTCTTTTTAAAGAGTTTGTTTTTGACGGATGAAGAGCTTTTTTCGGCGGCAGTATTTGAGAAAGCATTACGGCAATACCGTAACACGCTGATTGAAGGACGGCTGAAAGCAGTGTTTGCAAAATTGACGGAGCTTCTGCCTGACGATGCAGTTTCGGTGAATACGCTATGGCTGGATGATACTGTTACGTTTATCCCGGAACCATCCCCTGCAATTCGTCCGGAGACTTTTGAGGCGGTATTTACCGGTGTAAAAACACGGCGGACAATCCGATTTTGGTATCGCAGTTTAACCAAAACGGAACCGGCAACGCGAATGTGCGAGCCGTATCATATCGTATGTCAACGCGGGGCGTGGTATGTGATTGGACGGTGTGTCGATAAAAACGAAGAGCGGATTTTTTCGTTCAGTAGGATGAGCGGGATTGAGGTACTGAAAGATAGGCCGTTTGAACTGCCTGTCGGTTTTACGGTGGAGCAATACATTGATAAAAACGTCGGGGTGTGGCTCAACCGGCGGGAACCGTTTACGGTACGGTTGCTTTTTTCTTCTTCGGTCGGAGTGTTTGCCGAGGAGCATATCTGGAACGAAGAGCAGACGGTGCGGGTACATGACGATAAGTCCGTTGAGGTGAGCTTTAAGACAACGCAGTTTGAAGAGATAAAACGATTTGTGCTTGGGCAGGGTGCATCGGTACGGGTATTGGAGCCGCCGGAACTTGCTCACGCGGTGAGGGAGGAGATAGAAAGGATGCGATCGCTTTATCAAAACTAAAAGAAATCAAGAGGAAGACTACGGTGAAAGTTTACACCATGTCAACTGTAAGATTTGTGCGACCATTATCATAACTGATGGAGGAAATAAAGATGATCCGTAATGTTATAGCACCCAAAAACGGTTATCCGGTTATGTATCGATGCAATGACTGCGAACGCCATTTTATAGAAAAAAATATCGCAGCTATTTTCTCTATCGTAGTTATGAAACACAAGACTACATTGTAGAAGATATTTTCGACGGTGATAGAACAGCATCTTACGACAAGTTACGGATGTCGGTGCTAGCAGTCGCCGACTGGTAATCATGTATTACAGTAGATAAAAGCCTTTATGTATGTAAGGGTAAAGATAATATAAGAGTAAAGAAAAATACTTTGTAAAACGAAGGAGTATACTATGACAGACG
>CAUVHB010000263.1:0-3105 GCA_963551335.1 uncultured Treponema sp. | reverse complement strand
CATTATCAAATTCTATCATTATAAAATTCTCAGTGCGATAACGAAAATGCTACCACGAACCGGAAGAACCGCCGCCGCCGAAACGACCGCCGCCGCCACTGAAACCGCCGCCAAAGCCCCCACTGCCGAACCCTCCGCCGCGTCTTGAATGCCCGCCTTTCCGTCCTGACGAAAGGAATAACAACGGCCAGAATAAGCCGCCGGGCATAAAACGGGAGCCGAGCAGAAAAATAATAATCAAGAAAATGACGAGCGGCAACGGTATGAAACTGTCATCATGGCGGTCGGCTTCTTTTACCGCCTCGCTGATAAGGCTTTCATCTTGGAGGGCAAGCCCCGCAAGGTTTTTGACTCCTAGCAAAACACCCGTTCCGTATTCCTGCTGTTTAAAGTGAGGGGTAATAACCGAGCGGATAATGCTGCTGCTTTGTGCATCAGTAATACGATCTTCAAGACCGTATCCTACTTCGATACGCAACTTTCGATCTTGAACAGCAATTACGAGGATAACGCCGCTATCCTTACCTTTTTGTCCAATCTGCCATTTTTCCGCAACACGAATAGAGAAATCTTCCAGATTTTCACCTTCTAACGAAGGGATGGTCAATACCGCTATCTGTAAATCACTTTGGCGGTCTATAGTATACAAATACTCATTTAATTCCTGCGTTTCGCTTGCAGTGAATATATGCGCATAATCGTTGACCGGTCCGTTCAGCGGCGGAACGTCAAGAGCAAACAGAAAGGTACTTTGCACACAAAGATAGGCAATAATGATAAACCGGAAAGAATATTTTGAAAATTTCATAGACGCTCCGTATATGTCGTGAATGTTATAATGCGGCGGAAGAAATGCGTGCAATACATCGTTTAATCATCGAAAACGGGAAGCCTTTACGCTGAAGCGAACTATAGAGTTTTTGTTCGGTATAGCCTTTACGGATAAGGCTGCGCGCTGCGCTTTCGCATACTTCCGTTTCGTCAACCTCCGAAAAAAAATCGGTAAGCGCTTGCCTTGCCGTATCCGCAGCGATTCCTCGTTTACGCAGCTCCGAAAAAAGGCGTACATACCCCTCTTTTTTTGAAAGACTCCTCGTATGTAAATATGCACCGGCAAAACGGGAATCGTCAAGTATGCCGCTAACGCAGAGATAATCCAACGCAGGCTGATACTCATTTTTTAGATAGCCCTTTTTTTGCAATTTGACTGTTAGTTGATAAGCGGAATGCTCGGCACGGTTAAGATAAGCGACGGCTTGTTTTTCAGCTAAGAAACGCCGACCTGCCTGATAGAGATGTCCTATTTGGTATTCTGTAAGGGTGTGCGGAAAGGCATCTATCGCAAGCGGCTCATCAAAGTAACAGAACCTGCTTACGATAGAAACATCCCCGGAGAGTACCAATTTGACGGTATCCGAGGATGTATACTCCACCGCAATAACGGTAGGATTAACGCTTGCTGAATTGGAAGCGTCGGCGAGCGCCGCGTTGACCATACTTTTTGCGTTCAACCATTCTGGAATCGCGAGTTAATAAGCCATTCGCTTTAAGTGAGCTATGGTTAGCGGCATCTACCTGTGCAAGCGCACGGGCAATACCGTGTGAACAAGCTCCTGCCTGTCCGTTTAAACCGCCGCCGTATACGGTAATGATGATATCATAGCGGGTATCGCTGCCGGTCACAAACAAAGGTCGCTTTGCCATTTGAACCTGCTCGGGCGTTGCAAAGTAGTCGTCCATATTCTTATTGTTGACGGTTACCGCTCCTTTTCCTTCGCGAATATACACCCGCGCTACTGAGGTCTTTCTTCGTCCTGTTCCTATTCCGATATTTTTCACAACCATTTCTCCTAAAATTATAATGCTACCGCAACAGGATTTTGTGCCGTATGCGGGTGTTCACTGCCTGCATAAATTTTCACATTTTTAAGCAGTTTACGCCCGAGCGGACCCTTGGGAAGCATACCTTTTACAGCAATATACAGCGGTTCGGTCGGCTTTTTCCCGATAAGGGTGTTAAAATTGACGGACTTAAGCCCTCCGGGAAAACCTGTGTGATGGTGATACATCTTATCCTTGTCTTTATTCCCCGTAACGGCAACCTTATCGGCATTGATAACGATAATATAATCGCCCGATTCCTGATGGGGTGCATAGAGAGCCTTGTGCTTTCCTCGAGCCATTGCAGCAACTTTTGCAGCGACCCGACCAAGCGGCTTTCCTGCAGCGTCGATAACATACCAGCTCCGCGGTATTTCACGCTCTTTATAAAAAATTGTCTTCATCTTTCATGTACCTTATATATTTTTATTGCAGATAATGTGGGTAGAATACTATATCAAAAAAACAGCTATACAGTCAACCCGCAAAACTTTATTCGTTTTTATTTTCTCCCGCTTTCATCGCCGCTTCTTCCTTTCTCGCATCCTGCTTGTCTTTGATATCCGCAATACCGATGAATACGGCGATTAACCCGCCGAAAGCTGTAAAAATCGGTAAACCGCCGCGCAAAAAGAGTAAAATATCTTTTCCCCAGCCGAGACCGAAACCGGCAGTCTCCGGTGGAAGCGCTGCAAAGACTGTAAAGAAAATCATGGCTGCCCCGATAATAAGCGCAATCATACCAACCTCCTATTTAAGAACTGACCCGTACACGATTCGAACGTGCGACCTGTTGCTTAGGAGGCAACCGCTCTATCCACCTGAGCTAACGGATCAAAAGAGTATGTTGCCTAGATCGGCATACCAGTTATGCCTCTTAAGCAACTTCTACTTGCGTGAGTATAAAAAAAAAAGCGCCTTTTTACAAGCCCTTACTTTATCTCTTTTTTAAAGTATGAGAAAGGTATAACTTCGGCTGCTAACATTGCGCAGCCTCGTTAACCGATGAGTTTGCCTACAGGCAAACATCACTCATTATATGTGCGCTTTTCGCGCACGAATTGAACAACTTCCAAAGTTCACACTTTGTTCAGTTGTTCAATTTTAAGGAAGGCTTATTTTAGACAATGCAGTTGGCATTATCTAAAAACACGTCGAGTTTGCATTTTGCAAACATCGCCTATTGATTGCACTTTTTCACTGACGTTGCAAAAGTGCGGCAAT
>CAUVHB010000262.1:0-3109 GCA_963551335.1 uncultured Treponema sp. | reverse complement strand
GCTTATGAATCCTCACGGCTTATTACCGCTTTTAGACAAAAATTGATTTCCGTGCCTCGAAAAAGTGCTTGCTTGACAAGAGCATTTTCAAAGTGTAGGCTATACGATAAAGTTAATGCGACTGTTCATAGGAGATGCCGTTTTTCGATAAGGCGGTCTTTTCCTAAATATTTTATCAATAAGGATGTATTATGAAAAATGCAGTGATTAAAGGGGCAAGCTATACGTTAGCATACAGCCCCGATCTGTTAAAACGGAACGGTTCAACCCAGACCGCAGCAATTGCGAAAGATCCTGCCGATCCCTATATTGCTGCCATTCCGTCTCATTTAAGAACCTTTGAACAGGCTGTTCAGTATCCGCCCAATCAGGTGTATATCGGAAACAAAAAGCCGGAAGATTTGCCTTGCATCCCTGAACCGTGGTTTAAGTGTACCGAAAAGGCCGATCGTTTTGGACCGTTTGGAGAAATCGCAACGCAAAAAGAGCTCTATATTTTGATGAAGTATGCCGATGTCTTTGAACTGGTATACTTAACCGAAGAATTTACTGCGGAAGCGGCAACGATTATTCAAAATCACCCGTTGATGAAAGGCAAGGCAATTACGTTGGGTAAAGGTCATCCAAAAGCCGAAATTGAGAAATTGGTGCAGTCGCATACAGCGGAAGGTTTATACGACAATGACGTGCTGGTCGGTTGCGTTAAGCAAGCGCATGACACCGATCCGAACTTGAGCTCCCATACAATGCTCGAAAACCTTGTTACCAAGGGAAGCGGTATTTTAACAGCGTGGCATCTTGCGGAGCTGGAAGGCATTAATGCAGCGGATATCGAGTATATTATCGAATGTTCTGAGGAAGCGGCAGGCGATGTGAACCAGCGCGGAGGTGGAAATATTGCAAAGGCTGTCGGCGAAAAAGCAGGATGCGTTCATGCGACTGGCTGCGATATCCGCGGTTTCTGCGCAGCGCCGGTACACGCATTGGCGAATGCTGCCGCGCTCGTACGGTCGGGTATCTTTAAAACCGTTATGGTCGTTGCCGGCGGTTCGGTACCCAAGCTCGGTATGAATGGTAAAGATCATGTTAAAAAAGAAATGCCGCTCCTTGAGGATATGGTGGGCGGTTTCGCTGTTTTAGTTACGGAAGACGATGGAGTAAACCCCATTATCAATACCGACGTAATCGGTAAACATACAATTTCTTCCGGTTCTTCTCCGCAGGCGGTTATGACAGCGCTCATCTACGATCCGCTCAATGCCGCAGGGATGAAGATTACCGATGTCGAAAAGTTTGCTGCGGAATTGCAGAACCACGAAATTACCGCTCCTGCGGGCGCCGGTAATGTACCGGAAGCAAACACAAAGATGATTGCGGCGCTGGCGGTTATGAAAGGTCAGCTTGACCGCGCGAAAATCGCAGAATTTGTAAAGCAGTACGGGGTTGAAGGCTTTGCGCCGACGCAGGGACACATTCCCTCCGGCGTTCCCTTTATCGGCCATGCACGGCGGGATATGCTCGCTGGTAGTTTGCACCGCGCAATGATTATTGGAAAGGGGAGTTTGTTCCTCGGCCGGTTGACCAACCTCTTTGACGGTTTAAGCTTTTTAATCGAAGCGAATACCGGCAAGGGAAGTTCCGGCGCTGCGGGCGGCGCTGGCGAAGCGGAGATTAAGAAGATTGTCGCCGATGCGATGCGTGATGTTGCAGCCCGTATCTTAGCGGAGGGCGGAGCAAAATGAGCAGTACAAAACAACAGATAGCCGATGCCTTTAGCCTGATGGCGAAAGGGCTGGAAACCGGCGCCTTTGCGGAAGCCTTTCCAGTCGGCTTAACCGTCCCGGGCAGCGAGCACGGAGAAGCGGAGCTTATCCGTGCGGCAAAGCTGGCAGCCCATGCAAACCCGGGTTTGGATATTGTGCTCATCGGCGGTCCGAAAACCGAGGGCTTCCGCTGGTATGAAGCGCCGACGCTCGAAGATGCGCATCATAAAATGGAAGAATTGTTTAAGACAGGCGAAATAAAAGCCGCGGTAACGATGCACTACACTTTCCCGCTCGGCGTTACCACGATTGGGAAAGTAGTAACGCCCGGCTTTGGCAAGGAGATGTTTATTGCGTCCACTACCGGCGCTTCCGATGCCGACCGGTACAAGGCAATGCTGTTAAACACCTTTGCCGGTATTGCCGTTGCGAAAGCAAATGGCGTTGAAAACCCGACGGTCGGGCTTTTAAACATCGACGGCGTTGCAACGATTGAAAAAGCGCTGTTAAAGCTGCAAAAAGCGGGCTATCCAATCCGCTTTACTGAGTCGCACCGCGCCGATGGCGGGGTACGGATGCGCGGAAACGATTTGCTGCAAGGCACTCCTGATGTGATGGTCTGCGATACCTTAACCGGCAATGTGCTGATGAAGCTTTTCAGCTCTTTCTTAACGGGCGGCAGCTACGAAGCCCTTGGCTCGGGGTACGGTCCCTGTGCCGGTAAAAATATGAGCGATGTTGTAGCGATTGTTTCCCGTGCCTCGGGCGCTCCGGTTATCGCCGCAGCTTTGGCGTATTCTGCGCGCAGCGCTCGGGCAAACTTACAGGCGCTATGCCGCGCCGAGGTACAGGCTGCCGAAAAAGCGGGGCTACAAGCCATACTCGACTCGTTCGGCGCCGCAAAAGAAGCAAGCGCCGAGACAGTAGCGGTGCCGCCCAAGAAGGTTGTTACGGAAGAAATCCACGGTATCGATGTTATCGACATAGAAAATGCCTGCAAGGCGCTCTGGAAAGAGAACATCTATGCGGAAGCGGGTATGGGCTGTACCGGTCCCGTTATCTTGCTCGCCGGTGAAGACGCCGAAAAAGCCCGCAAGATTTTAAGCGCAGCGAGCTATATTTAATAGCTCATTGTTAGGCTCACTGCGAATAGCCAATGGAGTTTTTACGTGCGCCCAAGCAATATCATTGTTCGGGCGCACTCGTTATAAGGGGAGCGGTCAAAGTCGCCGTATATTTCAACGGAACTAAAGCCAGAAGAGAGCATAAGCTGCCTCAATTCGGTTGCGGCATAGAGGCGTTGCACAAAGGTGTGGTCAGCTTTTAACCCGTCTTTTGTATAAAGC
>CAUVHB010000261.1:0-3118 GCA_963551335.1 uncultured Treponema sp. | reverse complement strand
ATGCCCTCTACCGTAGAAGTCAACGATATTATGGAAATCGTTACGGCGAATGCTCACCCCGATGTAGAAACCATCCACGGCATCACCGTCGATGAAACTGATGAAGCTATGAAGGATAAGATTACCGTAACGGTTATTGCAACGGGTTTCCCAGATGACATAGATCCGATTCAGAACACGATGCAGAATCCGGGGCAATCCACGGGGGCAACGCCCCAGTCTGAACCGATCCAGACGTCGTTTTTACAAAATGATTTTATTTCGGCAAGCGAATGGGCAAAGCTGCAAACACCGCAACAACCAAGCCTACCCGGTCTCGGTCCACGGAATGCAGGTATGCCGGTTATGCCGCCTATGCCTTCTCTCGAACCAGAAAAATCCGAAATTCCGCGGCAGCCTATCCGTGTGCAGCTCCCCGACGCCAATACCGATTTGGATGTGCCGGCGTACATACGAAATAAAAGGTAATCGCATCAGACTATTTTTAACAGCCCCGCAGAATAATTGAGGCTGTTCAACCAGAGTTGAACCTCTTCGCGGTTCAAATGGTCTCACAGCCTCAATTATTCTGCGATTTTGATTTATTTATCTGATGCGATTACCTTTCTTCTAAAAAATAAACCAATGATGACAGAAATACAATTACGGGCATTTTATGGGTATTTAATCTCGGCGGAGGCGCGGGCGCAGCTGACTGCTAAAACATATCTCAATACACTGTGGCTCTTTCAGCAGCAGCTTGGAGTGGAGCGCCTTATCGAAGACGCTTCGCAAGATGACTGTATCGGTTTTATTCTTGCACGGGCGGAAGAAGGGGTAACAGGGAGGACGCTTGCAAAAGATCAGGCGGCGCTCCGCTCTTTTTACCGCTTTTTGCAGCTGGAAAACGTCCGCGCCGATAATCCTGCAGAACAGCTGGGAAGTCCCCGCCGCGAAAAAAATTTGCCGCGGGCGCTCGAGCCCGATGAAGTAGACAAGCTTTTAGCCGCCATTCCGCTGGATACGCCGAACGGTATTCGCGACCGAGCGCTGTTTGAACTCATCTACTCGGCGGGGCTACGGGTAAGCGAAGCGGTAACGCTTTCGCTGGAAGATATTTTCTTTAACGAGCAGCTGCTGAAAGTTCACGGCAAGGGCGGAAAGGAACGCATCATCCCGTTCGGGGCGCAGGCAGAAGCACGGCTAAGTGTCTATTTAAAAACAGCCCGCCCCTTTCTTTTAAAACCGGCGCACCGCGAAAATACCGAAACCACCGGCGCGGTATTTTTAAATCATCACGGCGAACGGCTTACCCGTAAAGGTATTTGGAAACGATTGCAAGAAATTGAACAATTGAGCGGCGTTACCACAAAAATCCACACACTCCGCCATTCGTATGCAACCCATCTGCTCGCAGGAGGCGCCGATCTCCGCTCCGTACAGTGTCTCCTCGGTCATGCGAGTATCGCAACCACCCAAATTTACACCCACATCGAAGACAAAGATTTGGAAACCTATCATCACTCATTTTTTAAGAAGAAAAACGATTAAACGCACAATGCTGATTGAAAATTCTGATAAACTATCACTCTTGAGCCGGAAAGGCTAAAAATGCTATGCTGTAGAAATTTTGAGCAAGTATCATTTCATAGTCTGATACTTCTTAACTGCTCAATTTTAATGGTTTTATTTCAATAGGTTGTAATGGAGGCTTTAATGAAAAAAATCTATCAGGTAGATGAAAAAGTTCCGGCAAGTCTTTTTCTTCCGCTGAGTTTGCAGCATACATTCGCAATGTTTGGCGCATCGGTGCTAGTTCCCATCATTTTCCAGATTGATCCGGGAATAGTGCTGCTTATGAACGGTGTCGGAACGCTGCTTTTCATCCTTATCGGAAAGGGAAAGGCGCCCGCCTATTTAGGCTCCAGTTTTGCGTTTTTAGGTCCTGCCGGTCTGATTATATCCAGTATGGGGTTCCAATATGCGCTCGGCGCTTTCGTAGTAACGGGACTGCTCGGCTGTCTAATTGCGCTGATTATCTATAAGTTCGGATCATCATGGATCGATATTATTCTCCCGCCTGCAGCAATGGGTTCCGTAGTTGCGCTCATCGGGTTTGAACTGGTTGGGCTTACCGTCCGCGGCGGCAATATCGGGGCTAATATTATGACCGATAACGTTACTACGGCGGATATCACGGTGTTCTTTATAACGCTTGGCGTTGCGGTATTCGGATCAGTGTTATTTAGAGGTTTCTTTTCCACCATTCCAATTCTGATCGCAATTATCGCCGGATACACGGCTTCCGTCTTTTTCGGATTGGTAGACTTTACCCCGATTAGAGAAGCGGGATTTTTTACCCTTCCTCACTTTCAATTACCAAAATTTGATATCAAAGCAATTTTAACCATGCTGCCGGTGCTGCTGGTTATTACAAGTGAACATATCAGCCATCAGGTGGTTACATCGAATATTATTAAACGCGACCTTATTAAAGACCCAGGTTTGCACCGTACCATCTTCGCGGATAACTTTTCTACTGCGCTTTCGGGCATGGTCGGCGGTGTACCTACGACAACATACGGAGAAAACATCGGCGTTATGGCGGTTACCGGTGTGTACAGCGTGTACGTTATCGGAGGCGCTGCGGCAATTTCTATACTGATGGCCTTTATCAGCCCGCTTGCAGCAGTTATCCGTACTATTCCTGGCGACGTTATCGGTGGAGTAACATTCTTACTGTACGGCATGATCGGTGCGTCCGGTATCCGACTCTTGGTTGACTCCAAAATCGACTATTCCAAGCCGAAAAACCTTATGCTGACCTCCGTCGTCTTTACGACAGGATTAAGCGGCGTATCCATTAGGCTGGGACAAATCGAGTTTAAGGGCATGGTGCTTGCTTCCGCCGTCGCGGTAACGAGGAGTTTAATCTTTTATATCTTTGAAAAAATCAATGCTTTAGAATAGACCTATTCGATAACTTCGTTGTCGGACAGGGCGCCTGAGTTCACGCATCGCATTCCAAAGTAACCTGTTCAGAAACTGAAGTTTCCGAACAGGATTACTGTTAAAGTATATCAGACCGTGGGGTTTCCTGTGCACGAAATACGCTGCACAGGAAACCCATACCATTATT
>CAUVHB010000260.1:0-3127 GCA_963551335.1 uncultured Treponema sp. | reverse complement strand
TAACCGCGACGAAAAAGATGAGCGCCGCTTTCCGCTTGGTTGCGGCACGGACCATCGATACATAAAAACAGCCGAGCGAGCCGTGTAATACGGCGGCGGTAACAAGCCTGATGAACTGTACGTTGGAATACCGCAAACTATACGAGATATTTTCAAAACCGCTAAAGACCAAACCGAAGAATACGCCCAGTAGAATGCTCTCTGTAATCCCGACTCTTTTTTGCAAAACGATAGCAATCGTTAAACCGAAGAGCGCCGCTTTAACCCCTTCTTCTATCAACGCTGCCGTAATAACGCTGTTGAACAAGAGTTGCACCACTTCCGGTTGTTGTGCAAGACCAGCGTCTAAAAGCGTATGCACACTATGCTGGAGTGCAAGTACCGGAAGCAGCGACACTGCCGCTGCACAGAATACGGCGGCAAGCGCGTACACGGGAACGTGTTTTTTTATTGCAATACAAACCGCTGCCGACGCCGGTAAAAACGCGGTAATCAGCAGCAGGATGATACCCATACCCGATGACCGTTAGCAGATTTTTCCGCCAGAAACTTTGATGTCGGAATCGTGTTCGACAATGGCTTCAAGCGCGTGGGTAATGCCGCTAACGATTGTTCCCAAACTCATTGAAGGCGTCAGCGCCGGTTTTCCGATTACTTGTTCGGGCAGGAAAGGGATATGGATAAAGCCGCTTTTCATCGGTTTTCCTGCCGCCGTTCTTGCTGCCGCAAGGTGCGCTACGCCATAACAGACATGGTTACAAATAAACGTACCCGCCGTGTTGGAAATTGAAGCAGGAATTTTATTCGTTTTTATTTTTTCAACGATAGCCTTTATCGGAACCGTAACAAAATAGGCAGAAGGACCGCCGGCTACAATGGGTTCGTCAATCGGCTGGTTGCCCTCATTGTCAGGAATACGGCAATCGTCGATATTGATCCCGACCCTTTCCACGGTAATTTCGGATCTGCCGCCTGCCTGCCCGATGCTTAACACCACATCAGGATTTTCCTTTTCAACTGCTTCTTGTATCTTTGCCAAAGATTTTCCTACAACAGTCGGAATTTCAAGTTTGATAATTCGTGCGCCTAAAACCGCATCGGGCAATCGCTTAATGGTTTCGAGCGCGGGGTTTATTTTTTCTCCGCCAAAGGGGTCAAAGCCGGTAACTAAGATTTTCATCATTACTCCTACAGGCAATAGCATCAGACAAACAAATCAAATTCTGCAGAAGCAGAGGCTGGGCTACCATTTGAACTGCAAAGCAGCGAAACTCTGGGGGAACAGTCTCTGTTTCTGCGGGGCTATCACACAACTTTCTGATGCGATCGCGCTTCGTCTAAAATAAACTGCACAAAATTTTGTGCAGAAAGGAAGGCAACCGTTTAACGTATTTCCAGTACGGGCGCCCTTGATTTTACTCCTAAAAGGCGAAAATCGCCATCAAAATAATATGCACGATAATCAAGGCAACCGACATAAATGCCTGCGTTTTGATAATCGTATATTTATTTTCCGTTTCCAGAATTGCGGCAGGGACAATATTAAAGTTCGCTGCCATCGGCGTTAACAGGGTACCGCAGTATCCGCACGTCATACCGAGCGAACCGACAACCGCCGGATTTCCTCCCTGCGCAATGACAAAGGGAATACCGACGCCGATGGTAATAACGGTAAAGGCTGCAAATGCATTCCCCATAATCATCGTAAAAAGTACCATGCCGAGACAGTATGCAATAACACCAAGGATGGGAACGCCTTGCGGTACAATTCCTCCTGCAAAATGTCCGATAATCTTGCCGATACCGGCTGTTGCAAAGATTGCGCCCAAAACGCCAAGCAATTGCGGGAGTAAACCGGAAGAACCTACCTGCATCAGCATTTTTGAAGTATCGTTGATGGTATTTTTCAATGTCGGTTTTGCCAAAAGTACGGCAACAATCAGCGCAGTGATGGAGGCGGTTCCGACAACTTGCGCGGTCGAAAAACCGAAGATGATTGCCTTACCGGCGGCATTGGTCCCAAGCGAAATATTAAAGCTTTTGACTTGCGCCAACAACATTGCGATAATGCCGATTAACACTGCCGGAATAAAAATCTTATTGCCAACCTTTTGCGAGTTTTTTTCTACCTCTTCTTTTTCGACAGTCGGGATGTCTGCAACCTTGACCTGTTTTGTTAACGTAAGAATACCCAACAAAATGAGTAGACCGCCGATAATGGCGCCGCCATTCGGAACATTCAATACAATGACTTTGCCGAACATGAACAGTAAACCTAAAAGCCCCCAGAACAGGAATGTCCCAATCGGATTCTTTTTATCTTTTAACGAGATGAATGCGGTGATAATGGAAACAAGACCGCAAAGCCCGTAGATTATTTCGTCGATAATCATACTGTGAGAGTGGATAAAACTAAACATCGCTCTTGCCTCCTTTTCTTAAATTCTTTTCAAAGAGCCAGCACTGAACGAGCGCAATAAGCACCATTGCAACACCCGCCAAAATAGAATACTTTGCAACATCGGTATTACTGATATCGAATCCTTGCTCTTTAAGTGTCCCTGTAATCAACAAAACGCCGGAGGCAACGGGAAATATATTTTGTCCGAAGAAGTTACCGTAGTTTTCGGAAGCGCCGGCAAGTCCTTTGATTTTTTCAATATCATCTTCGGTCAATTTAAGATCTTTTCGGGCAGCTCCTTCAGCCATCGGGAGAATGAGCGGACGGATAAACTGAACATGACCGCCAAGCCGAATTGAAAAAGCGGATGCAATTGTTCTGATAACAACGTAAAGCCAAATAACCATCCCCGCGCTTGCTCCCTTAATCTTTCTAATAAATTCCGCAGCGCGTAGTTTTAAGCCGTAGCGCTCCATAATGGCGATAACAGGGAACGAAATAAAAAATAAGCTCATGTAGCGGTTATTTACAAACCCCGTTCCTATTGCATTGAGCACTTCAACAATGCCCATTTTTGCAATTAAGCCGGTAACAAGACCGGAAATCAATACGACTGCAACGACATCGAGTTTAAAAATAAAACCGACGATGATAATCGCAATCCCGATGAGAACAAAAAAGTTCATATCACCTTCTCCTCGTAATGGGAACCTCTCATAACTAGAC
>CAUVHB010000259.1:0-3136 GCA_963551335.1 uncultured Treponema sp. | reverse complement strand
CAATTTTTGCCATTTTCATAGGTTTTGAGACCAAAATCACCGGGAAACTACTAAAAAAGCGCCTCATTTTTTCTAAAAACGTCATAGAAATGCTTAAATCGCAATATCATTTTTCAAAAACTGAGTTCCGTGGCTTATCTAAAAAAAAGATGTCCAAACCACGTTTTTTGTGTATACTATACTCTTAACTATTATGATATTCTACCATAATATGAGAGTATAACATATAAGAGCTATAAAGAGGTTTTTATGCACATCATATCCGGCTGTTCAACAATAGAAGACTGTATCCGGCGCTTCGGTACGGATGCCCGCACCTGTTTTGTGTTTCCATCGCGAATTGCAGCTCGGCTCTGGATGCGCCGCGCGCTTGCGTTAACCGATCTTGCAGCGATACCAGCCGAACTGTTTATCGCATGGGACACCTTTAAGGCGGAGTGCTGCATCGCTCAAGCGGAAAATAAAACTCCTGCGTCCCAACTTATCCGTTTGCTTTTTGCGCATCACATCGCCGCCGATAATGCAGCGGCAGCGAAACCTTTTCTACAGACCATCATCCCGGCGGACTATGCTGCAGACGGCGCCATATTTGCCCAATGGATTGCCGGTATTTTGCCCCAGCTGGATCACTGGGAAAAACGCACGGCGCAGCATAAAGCCGGTAAAGATGCCGAGTCGTCCGATTTGCAGATATTAAAAAAAACGTATACGGAGTTTTTAGCTGCGCACCGGCTCTTTGAACCGTCGTGGGCAGGGGCGGAATTTATCCCGCATCAACAACAATACATTTTACTATATCCAGAGCTAATGGAAGATTTTGACGAGTACCGCGGTTTATTAGAGGAACGCGCTGAAATAGCGATACTCCCCGCCCCTGCCTTTCAAGCGGAAACGACGCCGCTTATCCCATTCGCCACCATGCGGGAAGAAATTCGCACTACCGCGCTCGCGGTTGAGCAGCTCTTGGCGAGCGGTGTTCCCAGCGACGAGATTGCGCTCAGTGTTGCCGGCATAGAAGATACCGTACCATACCTTAAGCGGGAGTTCGCAGTGCGGAATATCCCTGCGGAATTTAGGCTTGGCTTTAAGCTCGGCGAACAGCAGGCAGGGCAGCTTTTTCCGCTGCTTGAACAGTGCGTACAGGAGCACTACTCGTTTGAAAGCCTTAAACCGCTGCTGCTCAACCCGCATATTCCGTGGAAGCATCCAACATCGATACAAGCGCTCATCAATTTCGGTATAAAGAACAACTGTCTCGTTTCGTGGAAAGACGGCGGCTCCTATAAAAATGTCTGGAAGGAAGCCTTTAAACTGCCGCTTGCATATAACTCCCATAGCACGATTGAGGAAGATCGAGCGGATAAAGAGTTGGCACAGGAGTGGCTCCTCCCCTTTATGAAAGCTGCGGAGCGGTTAGTGCAAGCGCAAACTTTTTCCGAAATGCAGCGGCAATACATCCTCTTTAGAGCGCAGTACCTGAATCCCGACGGCTTTTCTGCCGAAGATAATGCCGTCATCGGCCGCTGCATCACGCTTCTGCAGGAGTTGGTACAACTTGAACAGGATTTTGCCGACTGCCTGCCTGCGCAGCCCTATCGCTTTTTTACCGCGCAGCTTTCCCGCGAAATCTATGTACCGCAAAATACAGGAAGAGCAGTCAGTATTTTTCCGTTTAGAGTTGCAGCCGCCACGCCCTTTGCGCATCACTTTGTACTCAACTGTAGCCAAAAGGCAAGCAGAGTCATCTATCAAAAACTGCCTTTCTTACGGAAAGACAAACGGGAAGCGCTCGGGGTTATCGAAAAAGACGCAACGCAGGCGTTTTTTGCGGTGTATGCCCAGTACGGCACGGCGAGCTTTTCCGTTTCGGAGCAAACCTTTTCGGGCTTTACTGTCAGTAACGGTATTTTTACCGCGGTTGCCCCCCGCCCCGACCGTAACTGGCGCGATGCGCTGTTGCAGGAATACCGCTTCTTTCAACGGGAAGAACCTGCGCCAGAAGCGCTCTATGCCGTACAAAAAGCGGGGTTTGAACAATTTGCCAGCGCCAAGCAACAGCGAGACTTCTCTTTTTTAACCGAACCTTTTAACGGTAGCCTACCGGCGCTTTCGGAAAAACTCAAAGAAGCGCACTATACGGACGGGGCGTTCCGCATCAGTCAAAGCGGCTTAGCGCTTTTTTCCCACTGCCCTGCCCAATGGTTTTTATCCTCCGCGCTTTCCATCGACGAAGCGGACACTGATGCGGAACTGTTTAATCCGCGCCATATCGGTATTATTTGTCATCGTATCTTGGAGCGGCTCTATCAGCGCATACGGGAAACCGATACGGTGTTTACCTCCGCGCATCTTGACGACTATAGGGCGTGGGCTGAATCGATATTCACTGAGACCGTCCACAGCCAAACCGATTTTCGCGGACCGCTCGCCGCACCTTTTATCGAATCGATCAAAAAGCGCTGTTTAAAAAGCGTTGACTTTGTGCTTACGTTCGATGCAGAAAAACTGGACGGCTATGCGCCGTATTTAATGGAAGGCGAGCTGCAGCATCGAAGCGGAGACATCCTCTATCACGGAGTTATAGATCGCATCGCCTATCAGGAAGCGGAAGGTCGCGCCGTCATCCTTGATTACAAAAGCGGCAAGGTTCCGTCCGCTACAGACTATACCTCGGAAGCTATGCGAGATTTCCAAATGCCGATGTACATCTTCCTTGCAGAAAATAGACTGAAACAGGAAGTACTCCATGCTTTTTTCCTCGGTATTACCAAGGAAGATAAAAAATACATCGTCAACGATAAGGCGGCAATACAGCAGGAAAATTCCCGTTCTTCTAAAACGAGGGAAGCATTTGAGCCGTCTATCCAAGCGTTTTTACAAGCCGCTCAAGAATATGCGCAACAGGCAGGCGCGGAAGACTTTAGAAAACCGGCAGCCGTACAATGGCAAGATTGTATGGCGTGTCCCTTTCACACAATTTGCAGGACAACCTTTACTGTTGAAGAATGAATGAATAATAGAATAGAATAGATTAGATTATCGACAGTATTTTTATATAGAGAAATACTCGACCTATCCGAAACTTCCGTTTTCGGATAGGTCAACGAGGAGATGTCTCAAAAGTTGATTACTTTTT
>CAUVHB010000258.1:0-3148 GCA_963551335.1 uncultured Treponema sp. | reverse complement strand
TTAATCCGCCACAGACCTAGCAGCAGTTTAAGCGGCTCTTCGCTAAAGAGGCACATATAGACAACCCACGGCGGAAGCGCGGTATACCGCGATACTGAATATGCGAGCGGAATTGCAATGAGCCACATAATAAAGGTATCGCAAACCATGCCAAAGCGGGTATCGCCGCCAGCACGCACAAGTCCTATCAATATGCACATATTGCTCGCTTTGAGTGGATAACAACACGCCAACACGATAAACAGTTTTTTGACGGTTGAGAGCACAATCGGCTCTACATTAAAAATAAACGGAACAAGATACGAAATGGGAATCAACGCGGCGCCGATAAAGAGCGCAATAACCGGAATAAAAAGCAGAACTTTAGAGGCGTATTGTCGAGCTGCACTGTCCTGCTTTTCGCCTATTTTCTTTCCGATTAAAACGCTCACCCCATTCCCAAAGCCGATAAAGATAACCCATGTCAACTGCGAAATGGTATTGGTAATATTAAAGGCTGCATACGAAAAGGTGTTGATGCTTGCAAAAATTTTATGATGGAATGTGATGCCGAAAGACCACAGCGTTTCGTTTAACAGTACCGGCAGTACGATTAAGAGGTACACTTTTAAGAATTGAGCATCAAAGGTAAAGTGATTTTTGAACGTCCCTAAAACAGGATATTTCCGGTACTTTGTTACAGCAAAGGTGATAAAAAGTTCGACAAAGCGAGCAATAACGGTTGCGATAGCCGCTCCGCGAACGCCTAATGCGGGAGAGCCGAATAATCCGAAAATTAAAATAGCATTGAGCGTTGTATTGACGACCAAAGACACGAGCGTCGCCCCGACTGCAACTTTTACCTTTTCGATGGAACGCAGCGTAATCATCAGCATAAAATTTATCGCAAACGGAATAAAGCACAGCGCCGACAGCCTGAGGTATTGCACACCGACTTCGATGACGGCAGTATCTTTTGTATACAGCGACAGTATCTCTTTAGGCAGGGTAATACAACAGACGGTAAACAAAATCGCAAAGAATACGGACACCAGCATAGAAATGCCAAATGTTTTCTGTAACCCCTTAAAATCTTTTTTGCCCCAGAATTGCGCCGTAAACACCATGCTGCCGGAACCGATACCGTATAGAATCAAGTTCAGCAAAAAAAAGAGCTGATTTCCCAAACCGACAGCCGCAAGTTCTATGGTGCCGAGTTTGCCTATCATCACCGTATCGAGAATGTTGACAAAGGCGCTTAAGAAATTCTGTAGCATAATCGGGAGAGCGATGGTGAATAAGGTTCTTAAAAAATTTTTATCAAAAAATACCGCTCTAAACCGCGCCGTCATCGTCATAGAGGTAGCATCACTCTGTTTCCCAGCTGCGTCCGAATAACTTTTTTACAAAGTGCGTGAAGCCGCCAGTTTCGGGAATTTCGTTTTTTTCCATACGGGCTACAATGTGTTTTAGACAGCTTGATGCTTTACCGTTCGGGTCTGCAATAATAAAAGGCTTTTGTTTGATAACGGCTTTTGTTACCAACGGATCATTATAGATAAATCCAAGATATTCAATTTTAAGGTTGAGAAACTGAGCGGCAATGTTGATCATACGGTCTGCAATCCGCTTCCCTTCCGCTGCGGAATTCACCCGATTGAGAATCATTTTAAGGTTGAGATTCATATTATCCACTTCCGTAGCGATCACCTTGATAATACCATAGGCATCGGTAATCGCAGTCGGCTCAGAAGTTGTTATAATAACGACCTCATCGGCAGCGGCGACAAAGCTCAGTACATTCTTAGACACACCAGCGCTTGTATCGATGATGATAATATCTGCGTCGGAAAGCGTATACATTTCATTAATAAATTCATCCCGTTCCGCTTCGCCCATATTTGCAATCTTTGCAAAGCCGGAAGCTCCGACAATCAGTTTAATGCCGTACTCGGTGTCGATAATAATTTCCGACAACTTTTTTTGCTTTTTCATCACGTGATACAAATTGTACTGCGGAATGACATTCAGAATAACGTTGACATTAGCAAGTCCGAGATCGGCATCAAGAACAATCACTTTTTTTCCCATCTGTGCATACGCAATCCCCATATTCGTTGCAACATTGGTTTTCCCTACCCCGCCCTTGCCACTGGTAACGGCAATAATTCGAGTCTTTTGCGCCGTATCCTGACCACCCTCAGCATTGTCGGTATTTTTGTTTATTTCCTTCATTAAAAGACGTAATCCGTCAGCTTGATCGCCCATTATTTTCTCCACACTTTGAACTTTTATCAAATCGATTGCATGTTACACTTTTATAGCGCAGCAACTTTAAGAAGTGAATCTCTCTCTTTAGAACAGAGTTGAGTGATATACTCTTCATCAACCGAAAAACCTTTCAGCTTTTTTAAAAAAGTTTCTACATCGGCGAGCATAAAATCCTGTGGAACTTCTTGCCCCGCGGTTATATAGGTTATCGGTATATTCGTTTCCAAAATGATACTGAATAAATTCCCGATATACGACGTTTCATCAAACTTGGTAATGATGAGCGACTTGTATTTAAAGACCGCGTATTCTTTCATAATTTCCCGAATATCGCTTATCCGTGTTCCGGCGCATACTGTTAAGTACACTTCGGCATCATCGCCCAATTCAGTAAAATAATGCTGCATCGTGGAAATTTTTTCGCGGTCTTTCGGACTTCTGCCGATCGTATCAATACAAATAACATCAGCTTCTTCCCTGTACAATGCCATATATTTGCGTACTTCGGTCGGGCTTGACGCTACCATCAGCGGAATCCCCATCAATTCACAGTAGCGCTTCATCTGATACGCCGCACCGATACGCCAGTTATCAATTGTGATAACTCGAACCCGCAGCGGATGTTCGGCATTTTTACGGATATACTGTACAGCTATCTTTGCGAGCGTCGTTGTCTTTCCAACTCCTGTAGGGCCGACCAATAACACAACACGGGTTTTTGGTTGCTCATCGGCAGGTTTAATACTGATTGATTCAGCAAGCAGTGTAAACAATTTTTTCTGTACCGTCAAAAAATTTTCCAGTTCGGTATAGCTTAGTTCGCTTTTCAGTCGATCCGATAGTTTTCTGATGCACGAAGGAGAAAAATCATTTTCTTCGAGTATTTTCTGCACTTTGA
>CAUVHB010000257.1:0-3188 GCA_963551335.1 uncultured Treponema sp. | reverse complement strand
CTTCAAGCGCCATCTGAAGCCCTTCGCGGATATTTTTTTCATCATCGATAACTAAGATTTTAAACTTCATGCTTTCTCTTCCTTGCGTTGCGGGGTTCCGCCGCCTTGTGCAGTGTGCGCCTCAAGCAAAAGCGGTTTTTCGCTGCGGGTAATCGGTAAAATCAAAGTAAAGCGAGTTCCGCTACCGTCTTCCGAGTGTACCTGAATATCTCCGCCGTGTTCCTTTATCACCTTATAGGTCATGGTAAGTCCGAGCCCGCTGCCGTTCGGCTTTGTTGTAAAATAGGGCTCAAAAATTTTATGCAGGATGTCGGGCGGAATGCCTTTCCCCGTATCGGTAATGATGATATAGACCCGCTCTTGGTCAAACCGCGTTGTAATGCCGAGTTCTCCGCCTGCAGGCATCATCGCGGCTTTCGCATTGGTTAAGATGTTCATCAGCGCTTGCCGTAAAAAGCGTTCGTCCGCTTGGATAATCGGCAGTTGACCGTCAAGCTGAAAAACAAGCGAGATACCGGCGGCGGAAAAATCTTCCTGAAACGTTGTAATAAGATTTTCGATAAGCCTGTTTATGTTGACTGGAGCAAATTCACACTGGAGCGGTCGCACAGCAAAGAGAAAATCCACGACAATTTTATTTAACCGCTCGATTTCTTCTTCTACGACATCAAGGTGTTTTCGCGCCTTCGTATTAATTTCCAAATTACAGGCTTTAAAGTTTTTCCGCAGCAGCTGCACGTGAATACTAATCGCTGCAAGCGGGTTTTTTATTTCGTGAGCCACCGCCGCTGCAAGATTGGTGAGGCTCGCAAGGTTTTCAAGCCGCCGATTATTGATTTCCTCCCGTTTCCGCTGCGTAATGTCCTCAACGGTAATAATGGTGCCGCGTACCCGTTTTTCTTTCACAAGCGGCAGTACGGAAATTTCGATATATTGATTTCCTTCATCAGAAACGATAACACATTCTTCTGCGGTTTTTGCTTCTTCATTTTTTATTACCGTATGGATAAAATCCGCCAATTTGGTGTCAGAAATCAGCGTCCACAACGGACGGTCGGGGTTTTCTGCAAGCGGAATGCCGAGAATCCGCGAAGCTGCACGGTTAGTTTTTATAATCCGATGGTCAGAATCCAGAATGATAACGCCGTTAGTCAGCGAATCCATCATTGCATCAAACAGCGCATAATCATCAATAATCAACTGAATAAAAGAGCGCAGCTGTGAATCGTTCATGCGTGGCAGTTTTCGCAGCGCACGGCTTATAAACTCTCTCATACGGCAAGTATAGCGCAAAACGATAAAAAGCGCAAATTTTCGCAAGGAACTTCTAAGACCGCCACATTTTTCACGTATCGGTTCCGTTTAGACAAGCGAAGATTCCATCTTTTTTCCTTCTCCATATTTTTTTGAAATAACTCTTTCCTTTTGAGCATTTCAGTGTATAATATGCGGTGTATGAATAAGTTAAAAGCGAAATTGAACAAACAAAACCTGAGGCGGTATTTAGGGTTGATGGCGAGCTATACGGAAATTCTGCTTGCCCTTGTCGTTATTATTGGCATTTTGCTCCTCTGTATTCGAGTCCTTGTACAGCTGAAAAGCTTTATCATCAGCACGTTCGCCGGTGCAGAAGTTCCATCGTTTGCGGAATTTCTTTCGACGGTGTTTGAGCTGGTTATCGGTATCGAGTTTGTAAAGATGCTTGTAAAACATACTCCGGGTAGCGCTATCGAGGTACTTTTATATACGATTGCCCGTGCGCTCATTATGGATCACAGCAGTATGCAGAGTTCGCTGTTAGGAGTTGTTTCTATTGCAATTCTGTTTGCCGTCCGTAAGTATTTTAACGATCCTGAAGTGCATAATCACGAAACTGGCGGCGACTATATTGTCAATGGCGGCATTAGTATTACGGAGGTGAATAAGCGGCTTGATGCCGATTTTGATGAATCCTATGGGCATACCGTTGCAGGGTATCTATTCAATTATTTACATGCAATAGGAAAAACGCCGACGGTCGGATGCGAAGCTCAAATCGGTGAGTATATGTTCCAAATATACGATATGGAAGGAGATCTCATCCGGCATATTAAGATAACGCCGTTAAAATCATAAACGGAGCGATGTGAACATCTCGAAAAAGACCGATGAGATGTTGAGAAGATGCCTCATAATTATAGGGAGCGCCCGTATGTCTGAGTATACCTGTTTAAAAAAAGATTCTTGCCCAATCCGCTTGGATGCGGAAAAACAGCTCGATTCCATCATTGAAAATATGTTTGACGGTATTTATATCACTGATGGTGAGGCGAATACGCTGCGGGCTAATAAAGCCTACGAAGTGATTACCGGTATTTCCCGTGCCGACGTCATCGGTCGCAATATGAAAGAGCTTGAAGAGGGCGGTACCATTTCTCAATCGGGTTCTTTAATCGCTATTAAGACAGGCAAGCCGGTAACGCTGCAGCAAAAGTTCAGCACGGGGCGGCAGGCGCTCATTACCAGTACGCCGGTATTCGGCCCCAGCAATAAAATCGAAATGGTAATAACTAACGTTCGGGATATGACTGAAATCAACCATCTGCGGGAGGAAATAGAATCCCGAAACGAGGAGCGGCTGCGCCTTCATAAAGAATTGGAGCATATCCGAACCCATTTCCTCGATAAAACCGATTTTATTGCCGCAGATAAGGTAACGCTTTCCATTATTCGTATGGCAGATAAGGTCGCCCCGCTTGATACAACGGTGATGATCAGCGGCGAAACAGGCGTCGGCAAAGAAGTATTTGCTCAATATGTCCACAGCCAAAGCCGCCGCAATAAAAAATCGTTTATCAGTGTAAACTGCGGCGCTATTCCCGCAAATCTGATAGAAAGCGAGCTGTTTGGCTATGAGCGGGGAGCTTTTACCGGCGCTGATAAAAACGGCAAAGCGGGGCTTTTTGAGGTTGCCGACCAAGGCACCATCTTCCTCGATGAAATCGGAGAGCTGCCGTTAAATATGCAGGTAAAACTGCTGCGGGTATTGCAGGAGCATGAGGTAAAGCGTATTGGCGGGACAAAACCCATTCCAGTGGATATACGCGTCATTGCGGCGACGAACCGTAATTTGGAAGAAATGGTGACGAAAAAAAAATTCCGAAAAGACTTGTATTACCGGATGATGGTATTCCCACTGTACATTCCGC
>CAUVHB010000256.1:0-3199 GCA_963551335.1 uncultured Treponema sp. | reverse complement strand
ATATGATAAAATCCCTTTTTTTGTAATTTTAGTTTCAGGTATCGAAAACAATAAAGTATTGCTTGCAAATACGACTTTCCTACATAAAATAAGTCATAGTTCACAGCAACTATCGATGCATAATATTAAAGGAAGTTTTAACGGCAGTGATATAATTCGTTATTATCAAGGGCTAGAAAATAATGCAAACAACTTTGAAAAATTATTTGCTTATCACCAAGATTTTTCTTGGGAAGAAAACTTGCAACGATTAGTTGAAACTACATCTGAAATAGTTCCGACAGGAAAAAAATTTGAAGTAACGCCTAATATCAAAAATGCAATTTATAAATCAATCGATAGAGCGGAAAAATTTGTTAATTCCTCTGAATTCTTAGCTCTAAATAAAGATTTGAATGAGCGAGTAAAAAAATGTTCTGGCGCAATAATAGTTGCATCTAGGATAGAAAATGTAAATATTCGTGGCCGATTAATAGAAGCATTAGTAACTTCAGACGATAAAGAAAGAAATCAATTGATGCAAGCTTTAGCTAAAGAAGAAAACAATCTGCCGGTCTATGATATCAAAAATGAATTAGGAGATTATAGATTTACATCTTCAAATACAGAAACATATGCAGATATAAAAACAAAAGTTGTCTCTTTGAATTCAAATCCAAAAGCATACAATATCGATAAATTTTTGGAAGTAATGTCAAAAGATAATACTGTATTTTGTTTTTACTTTATTGGAATTGATGAAAATAGAATAATGAATACAATTCTATGTTCTGTCTATCATAAAGAATTAATTGAAAAAACAGTAAAACAATTTCATTGGGCTGGAAGAAATTCAAGAGGAGTAACTCAGGTTGAAAGCGAAGCTTTGGATAAAATGTTAAAAGACAAATCTTTTAGTAATGTAATTGATAAAGAAAGGGCAAAAGAATTTATCGATTTTTTGTTAAGAGACAACACATAACAAAGGTTCGTAGCCGACAACAACAGGCAAGCAGCATTGCCGTTTATCAAAAGCGTGATAGGGTAACGGACTTACGAAAAGGCTCTTAGACGAGAGATAAGAGCCAATCTTTTAACTCTTTTGCAGATGCACATTCGAGTACGGGCTCGTCGGTTATTTGCGGGTTATATTCAAAACGAGCGGGTACCGACGGATATATTCCCGTGGCTGTTCTCACTGCTTCGGAATGGAACGCGGGGTGCGTTATTTCCGGGATAATCGTGATGCAGGAATGGGCGCTGTGCTCATCGGATATCCAGCGGGGCAATGAACCGGTATTCGTGCAAAAACTTTCGATTGGATTATGTACATCCGCTATTGCCAAACCGTTTTTTACCGCGTTCCATGCCTGCCACACTTCTGCAATATCGGAGCTGATAATATACCCAGTCCGATCCTTACAGTCTCGCATTGCATCTAACACGGAATCTTGATTAAACCGAAATAAGGCAGCCTCCGACTCACATCTTTCAGAATCTTCGTGTGCATACAGCATCTTAAAACGCCTGCATTCTCTTTCATAATCTTTTTCTGGTGCAGGGCAGGCATCATTAACCGTCGTAATAAAACCGTTTATAGGCGCCCCCATCTCTTTTGCAAGTACCGCCGCAGTGAGGGCATTCGGCTGTTTTAATGGAGTTCCGATAATCAATCGAGGCTGTTCAATACTGTTATCATAACCAGCTCGTGAAAGTACCGCTAATGCAGCATACAGACAGCAACACACCTGCGATAACAGATAGCCGATATGCGCTGCCTGAGGAATAAAAAGCTCCATCGAGCCGATAATATCAGTATCTCTGGTCGTTTCTTGAACCATAGCTTGACAGTCAGTCAGAGAGCTGTTGACACCAAAGATATGTATGTGTTCGGGCAGCAAAAGAAATTGCTGTTTTATCATGGGTTGAAAAGCATCTTTCGGATCTTTAGGATATAAAAAAGTTGCATGAATATCTTCAAACTCGGAAAATGCTTTTGCAAGCGAAAGCGTTTCGCACTCCGTCCCTGCAAAAAGAATATGCGCTGGCTTCCCGCTGCGCTTATAGAAATAATTGACCAGCTGTGCAGTAAACCGCGCGCCGAAATCGGCATACGACCCGCCGTCTCCATGAGTAAGTTCAATGATATAAGTACGGGGATCAATCGGGAATACCGGAACCCTGAAAGAAAATGCGCGCGCAATAAGGGTGTATAAATCGGATTCGGGAATAACATCCCGAAAAAAGGATCGGAACACTTCAAATGCAACATCGCGAAAGGATGGCGGTGGATTTTTGTATATCAGAGAATCGGGTAAAATCGGTATCTGCCGAGGGATATAATTTCCCTCTTCTTCATCGTTTATTTTTAACAGCGTCTCTAAAGGAACACACACGGGCGACTCTTTCACATTATAAAAAGATATAGACGGTTGCATATTTCTTTATAGCATAGATATACAGTGATTTCAATCGTAGAGGATATATTTTTCAGAACAACGCAGGAGAAAATGATAAATGCCCGCTTGTCTAAATCCCGCGAATATGCTAACATCTACTCCGTTATTTATAAAGGACGATTAACTCAGTGGTAGAGTGCTACCTTCACACGGTAGAAGTCACTGGTTCAAACCCAGTATCGTCCATTTTATCTTTCGTATTATGTACTACGATACCATAATTCAATATTACTACAATCCGATGCTGATTGAATCAGCATCCCTATGCAGGGCGCTTCCGAGGAGCGGCGGGTATGAAACGCTCCGCACAAATCAATCTTTTAAGATTTTGGCAGCTCCTTGCCGAAGCAGCATATCCGCAAGCACAATGGCAACCATTGCTTCGATAACGGGCATAACCCGCCGGTAGAGGCAGACATCATGTCGCCCCGTAATAGCATGGCTTATTCGTTCCCCGTTTGCGGTTTCCATTATCTGTTCTTGAGCGATTGAAGGCACTGGTTTTATGACTGCCTGAAATACAATGTCTTTTCCGTCGGAGATGCCGCCGGCAATTCCCCCGTGATGGTTTTTATCGAGCGCATTTGCTTCCGAACCAGACATACGCGCCAGCTGAAAACCTGCACCGAATGCAATGCCCTTAACGCTGCCGATGGAAAGCACCGCCTTTGCGAGTTCCGCTTCGAGCTTATCAAAGATCGGCTCGCCGAGACCGACGGGGACGTTCCGCACCGTACATTGCACAAGAGCGCCGGCGGAAT
>CAUVHB010000255.1:0-3201 GCA_963551335.1 uncultured Treponema sp. | reverse complement strand
CATCTCTTTATAAATTCTAACATGGGATATTGTTATATGCAAGCATAAAAATTAACAAAATTTTCAACCTATATCAAAAAAAATAATTTGCAATCCATCCTATTTGATGGTATACTGATAACTGTCACATTCAGTAGCGATATATGCTGCTGATTGCAAGCAATAGCAATAAAGCTATCTAAAACAAAAGGAGACTCACATGAGTGAACAGCCCGCAACTGCAAAGAGGCCTGAGCACTTTAATGAAGGAAAATTTCCTTTAAAGAAGAGAGAATTCGGCGGCGTACAGCCGTACATTCCGCTCGGTCCGTTCAATTTACGCATTCCGCTGATCCATCACGAATGGTCATGGACGGAAATGCTCGCGGCATTCTTTCTCGGCGTCGCTTGTCTCGGCGCAGGAACCGCTACCACAATGACCACTTTCGGATTCGACAATCCAGAAAACATTGCCGCGCTGGGAATGACGGAGAACAGCGTCTTTTTAATGTCGCTGACATTCGGCGTACTGAACGCTATCTGTTATTATCTACCGTCATTATTGGGCGACCCTGTCGTACCCGGATGGATTACCCCTGCGCTCCCGCTTACATTAAAGTACTTAGCGCAATGGGAACTGCCTAACTACGCAACAGGAAATGTTGACCGCGTCTATGCAATGATCGCCTTGCAAATGGTTGTTGCGCTTTTCTTCTTAGTGATGGGCGTAACCGGTATCGGGCGTAAACTGGTGGATGCAGTACCCCGCTCCATTAAGGCGGGTATCGTATTGGGCGCCGGCGTTACCGCAGGTATCAACGTATTCCAATCCCGTATGCCCAAAGCGCCGATTACCGTTGTCATAGCTGTATTGATGTCCTACTTCTTCTTGTTTAACTCGACCTTTGCAAAGGCCGCCTCAAAGAACAAGACATTGGATACGCTCCGCAACCAAGGTGTTGTTCCGGCACAAGTGTTCGCCATCGTATTGGCGCCGTTCCTTATCAGAGAAATAGCCGTGCCGAATATTCAGTGGGGCTTTACGCCGCTTTCTTTCGGTTTTGTACTTGAGCACTTCACCATCTTCGGCTTAGGATTGCCGACTGCAAAATTCTTTATGGCAGCATTGCCGATGGCGCTTACCGTCTATATTATTGCGTTCTCCGACTTCGTTCTTGCAAAAGAAATTGTTACCGAAGCAACCGCTACCCGCAATGATGAAACCGTTATCTTCGACGCAGGGCGTTCAAACCTCGTATCTTTCCTGCGTAACGGCATCATGTCGCTCTTTGCACCGTGGGTTCCCATGTGCGGTCCGCTGTGGGCATCAGGCTTACTGACCATTACGGAACGCTACAAGAGAGGATACAAAACCTTGCACAGCTACTGGGACGGCGTTTGTACGTTCCGTGCCGCAACCGTTATCGCCGTTTTAATATTGCCGCTTGTTACGCTTATCCGTCCGGCTTTTGCCATATTCTTCGGTATCACGATGGGTGTTCAAGCCTTTGCGTGTGGTAACGTCGGTATGACGATGTGTACCAACCGCAACGAAAGAGGTATCGCCTGCGTTATCGCTTCGGCGCTTTGCTTCTACACACCCGGATGGGCGCTGCTCGTCGGTATTATCTTGTGGGCTGTCATCGAGGGAACCGAACTTTTCGCTAAAAAGTCCGGTGCTCAAACAGCTGCGTAACACCGAATTAATCGGAACAAAAGGTTCGGTATGATATGATGACATTACAAGAAGCGCCCTGCGCTGTTTATACCGTCAAAAAAATAAGCGGTTCGCGCGATTTTAAAAGACAGATGGAAAATATGGGTATCGCAGCCGGCGCGGATGTAGAAGTAATCGAACATACCGAAACCGGCTGCCGAATTAAAACCCTTAAACGAGCAATTGACTTATCAATCGAAGAAGCTGCTTGCGTCGGTGTCGGAGAACAGTTTAAACGAAACGGCGACCCCGTTTTGTTCAGCTGCTGTTCTTACGGTCGGGCGGGCGACCTTTGGGATAGGGCAAACGAAATTAACGAACATATAGGAGATGAAAAGCAATGAAACAGCTTGCGGTAAAACCCGAAATTCACAAGTTTGAAACGGCGAAAGAATTTGCGAAAGCGTTCAAGCTCGGAAAAGATGATCTTGTTATCACAAATGAGTATATCTATAAACCGTTTTTCGGAGCATTGAACCTGCTCTGCACGACACTTTTTCAAGAAAAATACGGTGCAGGAGAACCTTCCGACGATATGGTCGAAGCAATGTACAAAGATGTACACGGCAACTATAAGCGTATTATCGCAATCGGCGGCGGTACCGTTATCGATATTTCAAAGTTTTTCTCCTTAAAGCACACCTCGCCGGTGTTGGACTTATACGATGGAAAGCAAGAAATCGTAAAGGATAAAGAGCTGATTATCGTCCCTACTACCTGCGGCACCGGATCGGAAGTAACCAATATTGCCGTCCTTTCGCTGAATGCGCGCGGTACGAAAAAAGGACTTGCGCACGATGAAATGTACGGAGATTACGCAGTATTGATTCCCGAATTGCTGAAAGACTTGCCGTTCAAATTTTTTGCAACGAGTTCCATCGACGCATTGGTACATGCCGTCGAATCATCGCTTTCGCCTAAAGCGACGGAAAGCACCAAGCTGTTCGGATACAAAGCTATCGAGATGATTTTAAAAGGCTATAAGGAAATTGAAAAAAACGGTCATGACGCAAGACTTCCACTTTTAAGCGATTTCTTACTTGCCTCAAACTATGCAGGCATCGCTTTCAGTATTGCAGGATGCGCAGCAGTGCACGCAATGAGCTATCCGGTCGGTGCGACTTTCCACGTGGCGCATGGTGAATCCAACTATGCGATGTTTACCGGCGTATTAAAAAATTACCTTGAAATTAAAAAAGACGGTGAGATTGTAAAACTGAACCGGTTCATGGCTGATATCCTCGGTTGCGATACGGCGCACGTCTATGACGCGTTAGAAAAACTCCTCAATGGCTTGCTCACTAAAAAGCCGCTACACGAGTACGGTATGAAAAAAGAACAGATTGCGGAATTTGCCGATAGCGTTATTGCCAATCAGCAGCGCCTTATGGCAAACAACTTTGTATTCCTTGACAGAGACCGGCTGATTAAAATCTATACCGAATTATTTTAAAATACAGGGAACCTCTAAAAACTTCCATTTTTAAACGATACCCAACAGCATT
>CAUVHB010000254.1:0-3220 GCA_963551335.1 uncultured Treponema sp. | reverse complement strand
TACCGGTATTCCGCTGTTATTTCTATCTTATGGCGGCTCTTCTTTGTGGACTGCGATGATTGCTACAGGTCTTGTGATGGGAATCGGTCTGAGACAACTGTAACATAAAGCCGGAACGCGGTACAACAAAGCGTGAAACATACGGCTTGCAAAATCTGTAATGTTACGCTACACTAGCGAAGTAGGAGTTTTGGTAATGACAATACATAACCTAATGGAAGATTTCGTATACAACGAAGTGAATAAAGTCTTTGATATTGCGAAAGAGAAGAATGAGCCGTGGTTTACTTGTAATTGTATGCAGTGCCGCTTGGATACGGTTTGTTATGTTCTAAACCGTGTTAAACCGCAGTATACGACTTCCGGCAGAGGGATGGCGCATTTTTTGCAGATTAATCAAACGGAAAAAAATCAACTGCTTGCTGATATTTCGGCATTGGCATTTGAAGGCATGAAAACTGTTCTAAGCACAAAGCGTTCCCATACGGCTTCCGAACAAGCGCTGCCTTCCGGTCATGTATTTAATTTTCCTACCATTACAGGACGTATCTTAGACGGGCAAACATTCTCTCCCGTTTCCGATTTGCCGGTTGCTTTATATTTGGAAAATACCTTGGTTGCACAAATGAATCATCTGTGGGATAATCCGTATACGATTCCCTACAAGACGCCCGGCACATACACATTTTGGCCGTTTCCTTTACTTGCATCGGAATTAGGCGAAAAGCGTATTTTTAACTTTTATATTCACGCTGATAGAGAAGGGTATGATTCTATTCACTACCATTTTAAACTCGGATTGGTGAGCGATGCTAGCGTAAAGCGAGAGCTTGATGTTGAAAGTTGCCATACTTTACCAGATTTGTATCTTTTCAGCAAGGTATAAACGCTTTGCGTAGGGGTTCTCTATGAAATTGGTGTTTTTAGGTCCTCCGGGAGCGGGAAAAGGAACGTTGGCATCGGAGGCTGCACGATATTACGGCATCCCTCATATTTCGACGGGTTCTATGTTCCGCATCGCTATCAAAAATCACACTCCATTAGGAGAAAAAATCGAAAAAATCATCGATTCCGGCTCGCTTGTTGATGATGAAACGACTGCCGCGCTGGTAAAAGAACGGTTAGAACAGGACGATGCCCGTAATGGTTTCATTTTGGACGGTTTTCCACGTACCATTCGGCAAGCGGAAATATTAGAGACATTTTGCACTCTCGATGCTGTTATCGATTTTGATATTTCAAATGAGGCTGTCATACAACGGCTGTCGGGGAGGCGGCTGTGTCCTTCGTGCGGAAAGAATTTTCATATTGAATTTATGAAGCCGCTCGTTGAGGGTGTTTGCGATAACTGCAGCGGCACATTGGTCATCCGTGAAGATGATAAACGAGAAGCGATTGTTAAACGGCTCGAAACCTATCGTGAACAAACATTTCCGCTCATCGAGTTTTATCGCCATAAACACCTTCTTAAAACCTTGGATGCACAACCTGCCCCGTCGGTGATTTTAGAAAACTTTATCCGACTATTTCCGCGTAAGCTCTAAACGTACTTTCGGCTTAGAGCAAAGTGATGACGGGGCTACAACGCATCATAGCAAAGCCGGTCTATCACAAAGGATAGTTGCGTGAATTATACGCTTGATGACGAAATTGCCGCTATTGCAACCGCACTCGCTCCTGCTGCGCTCGGCATTGTGCGAACATCGGGAGCGCGGAGTCTCGAATTAGTTTCCCGTTTTTTTTCCCGCCCTCACGCCTTGTTACAGGCAAAGGGGCATTCACTCGTTTACGGCTGGATACACGATGAGGGGGTCAACGTTGATGAGGTTGTGCTCTGCATATATCGCGCGCCGAAAAGCAATACCGGTGAAGATGCCGTTGAAATTATCTGCCACGGCGGGCCGGGCGTTGTAAAAACAATTTACCGGCTCTGTATTAAAAACGGATTTCGCGCGGCGGAGCGCGGCGAGTTCACCTTTCGCTCGTTTATACATGGTAAAGCGGATTTAACACGCGCGGAGGCAGTGCGGGAAATTATCGATTCAAAAACGAATACAGCCCAGCAAAAGGCTGCGGGTCGGCTTTCCGGTACTGTATTTCGCGAAATTGAAACCATCAAAATGGATTTATTGACAGCCCTTGCCGCGCTTGAAGTGGGAATTGAATACCCTGAAGACGAAGCAGCAATTGCGGACAGTTTTGACGAGGCGCTTCTTCAAAAACCGTTGACGGCGCTGCAACGGCTTGCCGCTTCGTGGCACGCTGAAAAAATATATCAGACAGGGGTGCGCCTCGTACTCGCAGGCAAAACAAATGCAGGAAAGTCCTCGCTTTTTAATGCGCTGTTAAAAGAAGACCGCGCAATCGTTTCTGACATTCACGGAACGACCCGCGACTGGATTGAGGCGCAACTCGATTTTAAGGGGATTCCGGTGCATATTTTTGATACCGCCGGACTCCGCGCGACGGAGGATGCAATCGAGGCGATTGGGGTGCAGCGCAGCGTTGAACTGGCATCGGCAGCCGACATTGTGCTGTATGTCATTGACGGGACAAAGCCGCCGGCAGAAGAAGACCGTACATTTATTGAAAAAAACACCGGTTCGCTCATTATCGTGCAAACAAAGGCTGATGCTGGACAACCGGAACCCCTGCCGGCGGCTTTGCAGCGGTATCCCGCCGTGAGGATAAGCTCTAAAACGGGCGCCGGTCTTGATATGCTCATCGATACAGTGGTCAGCTTGGTTACGGCGGATACCGCGCTGCCGATGCAGGACGCGGGCATCTCGCTCGGTACGGAGCGGCAAAAGGAAGCAGTAACAGCCGCGGTTGAAGCAGTACGCCATGCGCTTGACGCAGGACGCAGCGGATATCCGCTCGATGCCGTCATTCAGGATGTAGAGGACGCCGTGTATGTACTCGGAAGTATTACCGGCGAAGTACGCTCCGACGATATCTTAGATAAAATATTTTCGGGCTTTTGCGTTGGCAAGTGAGGAATAGTTTGACGCTCACATGTTGGCGCTTAGGCAGTCAAGACATTGAGCGTAAACGGTCGAGGAGTTTTCAGTATGAGCGTTATTTTACAAGCAGAGTCGGTAAAAAAATCCTATTTCACCAAGCCGGTATTAAAGGGGCTTTCTTTGGAGATTGAAGAGGGAGCCATACTCGGATTACTCGGACCGAACGGCTCGGGTAAAACAACCTTTTTAAAAATTAT
>CAUVHB010000253.1:0-3224 GCA_963551335.1 uncultured Treponema sp. | reverse complement strand
TTTAGATTGCTTGCCTCTTAGTACGGGGATACCATCTCTCTTCATATCCCATTTTTTTGAAATTTTTTATAACCATTTTAAAAATCAGCTGTTTAGAGTGGTGCGTTAGAACAAAATATTTCGTACTACCTGCCATGATTTTCCGCGCTTTCTTGCTTTTCGTCATTCAGGTTTCTATTGGACATCTGTAAATTGAGTATCTGCAAAACTTGGATATATTTTTGAGGTTTCTATTATCGAAGGAGAGAACTATGAGTGTGAAATTATGCTGTAAAACGAATCAAAAAGAGGCTGATAAAGTTGCGGCTTTTTTAACGAATGTATCGGATCGGCTGCTTTTTCATATTCCTCTTTATGAAATCGGTAAAGCCTTTTCAATATCACGTGAAAAGATATTGGATATTTTTATTCAGGGTATATACGACGGAGTGTTTATATTAGAGTGGATTTATCATTGTCCTACGTGCGGACATATTGCATACGAGGCGCCTTCTCTTCATCAAGCTTCGTCGCAAAACTTTTGTACGGTTTGTAATAAGGGCTTTAATAATACGTTTGACACTAATATTGAAGTTTGCTTTTCGATTCATCCGAGACTAAAAACTCTTGATCCTTCGTTTAAACTGAATTATATCGCCGATATGGAAAAAATATCCGTAACGGAAAGTACCGGATGTGGGATACACCCGATGCGATTCGGGGCGTTGATATTATTCAAAATAATTTGTACCGCGAATTGATGAGTTCCGAAGTGCTTATCGGCGCCCAATCGCTTCCGCTGAAGAATGCTGCGATTCTCTTTGCGGATATTGCGAACTCGACAAAACTATACGCGTCATTAGGCAATAAAAAAGCATTTTCATTGATAAAAGAGTATACGAAGATTCTTTTTGATACAATCGAAAAATGTGGCGGTGTACCGATTATGATAAGCGGTCATATTGTTATGGGGGCGTTTGTCGATCCTTGCAAGGCTTTTCAGGCTGCGGTAAAAGCACAGCGGCAGTTAGCAAAATACTCGCAAAATAAGCTGATAAACGAACGACCGGAAATGAAAATGGGTTTGCATCGCGGTTCTGTGCTGGTGGCAACGTTGAATAATCGTCTTAATTATATCGGTTTGACGGTTAACACTGCCGCTGAGATAAAAGATACGGCGCTCCCGAATGAAATCGTTATCTCTGAAGCTCTTTTTAATAATCGTGCTATTAAACGCGCGATTCTTTCCGTCACCGATACCGTGCAAAAACAGCTGATACGATTGAACGGGCATTCGGATAAACACACATTGTATCATATAAAAGTAGAAAATCGATACCGTAAAAACCGATAATTTGTAGCCATTTTGCGCTCCGTGTCGTATAAGGAATCGTAAGAGGTGAATATGGATAGATACGTTGTCCCTCCTATTACGATCATAGCCGCTGCGACGGCGGCGGTTTTTTACGGACTGTATGCACTTGCGCCAACCAATGGAAGAATTGCAGCGGTTGTATTTATAGCGGCAGCTTTATGCTTATGCGCTTTTTTACCGGCTTTGATAGCGACAGTTGGCGCATCGGTATTCAGGATAGCTCAATCACCGTACCGAAAAGCTCCGGCGCAGCGCTGCCGAAAGAAGCCGGCGCTGCCTGTAATCCGGATTTCGCTTTGTATAGCGGTAGGAGCTGCAATCGGTTCGTATTCCGTGCATACCCTGCGAAGAGAGCAGAGCCCTCCTCAAACACTCGCTGCGCTGCCGGCAGTACGGACGGTTATTGCAGAATTAACCGGAGAACCTATTCCGGCGGGTACTGATTATTACCGTATACCGGTCAAACTAATTGCGTGTACTGTCGAGCGCAATGCACAATTTTCTGCATCGGGCGCTGTGCAGCTCTTTGTACCGGCAGCGCTTATCCGCGGAACATATTCAGGCGGCATTACCCGTATCGGCAGAGCGGAGCAATCAGAATCGGCAGCGCCACTGCTGCACAGTACGGCGGTATTTGCAGAGGCTTTGCAAAATCCGCAGGAGTGCCGCTTTTATGTACGGGGAATGAGGCTGGCTGTTCAAGGAAAGTTCGGTAAGACGGGAACGGTGTTTTATGCGCGGTCGGTGCAGCCGGTATTTCTCGGGTGGAATGCTCCGCTCAGCCGTCTCCGCGCGTTTTTCCGCTTTTCTTTTATGCGGATGCTCTTCGGTTGGGGCGATGCGGGCGGACTTTTGCTTGCGCTGCTTGCTGCAGATAAGGCTTTTTTACCGGTAGAATGTGTCGCCGCTTTCCGCAACGCCGGTCTTGCCCATATCCTTGCGTTGTCGGGGATGCAC
This sequence comes from uncultured Treponema sp., assembly GCA_963551335.1. Taxonomy (GTDB): domain Bacteria; phylum Spirochaetota; class Spirochaetia; order Treponematales; family Treponemataceae; genus Treponema. The sequence continues at coordinate 913 of CAUVHB010000253.1, read as the reverse complement.
CTTTCATTAATTGGAACGGCGGCGCTGCAAGGCGGCAGAATATTCGGGCATAAGAGCCGAGCCGCATGGTTTTCGCTTGCAGCGGTGTTCACTTTTGTCTGGTTTGCAGGATCCGCTCCTTCGCTGAACCGCGCACTCGGTATGGTATGTATTGTCGCCGTAGGAAAAGCTCTCGGGTTAAAGCCCCCGTCTTTGTCGGTACTGTGCGCCATGCTGACCGTGCATATCGCAATCGCCGGCGCAGAAGCAATCACGCTTGGATTTATGCTTTCGTATGGGGCGTGCGCCGGTATTATCATCTTCGGCGATGCGTGTACCCGTCTTATGGCAGGAAAAACACCGCCTGCTCTTGCAGGTAGTATTTCCGCCTCCGTCGGCGCACAGCTTTTTACTGCTCCGATTGTTATCTCTGCAATCGGGAATATCGCAGCGGCGGGAGTCATTGCTTCATGCTTGGTGAGTCCGCTTATTTCAGTTTTCCTCATCGCGGGGCTTATCTGCATTCCGCTTGCGCTTATCTTTCCTTTTGCGAGTCCGCTATTTGGATACGGATTAAACGCCGTATATCGAATAATTTTTGTAACAGCGGATTTTTTTGCACGTCTTCCGGCTCTTGCACCGGAAAGCGGGGTAGGGCGATTGGGTTTTTCGATAGCGACGTTTGCGGTTGGGGTGTGCTGTGCGGTTTTGGCGTATATTCAGCACAAACGGACTCATGCTGCGCTCCCTCGATTGACATGAGTACAACCACAGCGTTTACATTAGGGCATCTTTTAAAACTCAAGGTTAGATTTTTAGAAGATGCCCTATCAGCAAGCTGATAACGAGTTTCAGTTACAAAAGTTTTTAGAGGTACACGCTAGCTGCGGTTGCGTCATATCGGTTAATACCCCAGCGCTGCCTTTTCCGCTTC
>CAUVHB010000252.1:0-3232 GCA_963551335.1 uncultured Treponema sp. | reverse complement strand
GTAAACAATACGGCGCCTCTGCGTCGCTCCTAACAATAAACGGTCGGATGCTTGCCCTGTAGAACCGCTTGCATAATAAAATTTTTTTTTCTATTATATTCTCCGTCATGACAACAGTAGTGGTGTATTTTGATAAGAAAAAAAGTCAGCAAACACAGCTTTTTCTGGAAGCCCTCAAAGAGGGCGCGCAAACACGGTGCGATGATATTCGGATTATGGACGGATATGCGCTTACCGATACGGATCGGCTTACTATGTACGGGTATATTGCCGTCTTCTGTGCCGAAAAACCGTTCTTTACTTCAAAACCGGATGCAAACATTGTAAGAATTTTGAAAAATCACGGGCTAAAAGAAGGCCGCAAAGGCTGTGTACTGACCGTCAGCCGCGGTTTGTTTTCCGAAAAATTTACCCGAAATATGATGAATACACTGGAAAGCTGCGGTTTTATGATCGACTATTTCAATGTTTTGCGTGGCACCGCAGATGCCCGCCAAGCGGGGGCAAACATTGGATAATAGAACAGGGCGCGGACGGGCGGATAGTGCAGAAGGACGCGAAAACAGCTCAACACGTCAAACTGTCATAATCGAAGATTATTATACCATTTTAAATATTTCGCCGTCCGCTTCGATCGCCGAAATCAAACGGGCATTCAGGAAAAAAGCCAAAGAGCTGCACCCAGATATTCCGCATAATGTTCGACATACAGGCGGAAAAAAATCCAATGAGCAGGCGCTCTTGCAGCTTATCCGCGCGTATGAAGCCTTGCTGGATGCAAAGCGGCGGGCGGAGTTTGATGTTTTCTATAATAAGGCTGCAAAAAAAACTGAAAGTTTCGATTACCGCACGTGGCTAAAAGAGCAGACGGATACAGAAAGTAAGGCGATGCTTATCTTTTTTGACCTTTTCCATAATGCAGAAGATGAAGCAGTAGAGGAGTTTTTACGGCTCCGAGTAGTACAGCCGTCTTTTTCGCTGCGCCGCTTCTTTAACAGGGGAGATTTTATGGATTGCGGCTTTGTACTTGCAGAGGAACTTTCTTTCCGCAATCACTATTATGAAGCCTTTGTGCTGCTTGAACAGATTATCCGTGAAGAACAGAAGCAGGCCTATTTCCGCCATTTTTTCCCCGAAGTGCTTATCCTTGCCCGCAAACTTATCCGCGAAAAACTTATCTACACGCTTGCCGATGATTTGATGCTCGACTGCTGCGAAGCCGCGCTGGATTTTGGGTTGAGCAAGGCGGATAATGCGGAAATCTTAAAAAAGATGGCGGAAATTTATTACCGCATGGGAGATTTTACTACCGGTGACGGATGCGCTGCGGCGTCAGTACGGATGAATCCTCGTATACGCGGCATAGCAACATTGAAGAAAAACTATCAGCAGCAGCTGTGGCGATAAAGACGCGCCAGTTAGCCTGAACATCAGTTCACTACTCGCGTCTGATACGATACGGTTGCGCTCAAAGAAGGAAGTATGATACGAATTAAGACAAAAGAACAGATAGACGGTATCCGCCTATCCTGTAAGGCATTGGCGCGGTTGTTTAAAAAACTGACGCCGCGGGTACAGCCCGGTATAACAACTCAAGCGCTGGATGACTTTTGTGTTGAGTACATTAAGAGTATCGGCGGCGTTCCCGCATGGTATGCGGAAAATTTTCCAGGGGCAGCCTGTATCTCCATCAACGAAGAAGTTATTCACGGGATTCCCAGCAAAAAGAGAATTGTACAGGAAGGCGACCTCGTTTCGCTGGATATCGGGATTGACCTCAATGGGTATATCAGCGACTCGTGCGTAACGGTGCCAGTTGGAAAGGTGAGTCCCGAACGTGCGCAGCTTTTAAAAGTTACAACCGACTGCCTCTATGCGGGGATTGCCGCCTGTCAGGCAGGGAAGCGCGTCAATGCAATATCACGTGCGGTATACGATTTAGCGCGGCAATACAAATACGGCGTCGTATATGAATACTGCGGTCATGGGGTTGGGCTAAAAGTACATGAAGAGCCGAATATTCCGAACGTACCTGAGCGGGGGGGGCCAAATCCACGGCTGGTACCCGGTATGGTGATTGCGATTGAACCGATGATCAACCTCGGCACAGCGGATGTTAAAACCCGCGCCGACGGATGGACGGTTGTCAGCGCCGATAAGTCTTGTTCCTGCCACATGGAACACACAGTCGCCATCTTTGAAGACCACACCGAAATTTTAACCCAGCTTGCTCCCGACGAAGTGTAACGGGCAGCGAAACCACTGAGGAAAAATGCGCTTTGCACCTTTCGGTCTAGAAAATGCTAACGCATTTTTCCGTCTGCGTGGTTCTCCGGTACGAGCCCTGCAACGAAATACTTATCCGGGAGTTTTGCCGGTTTGCCGGTTTTATCCACACATCCCCACGAAACTTCCGCTTCGGCACAGACCAGCCCTTCAGAATTTGTAATAACCTGTCGGAACGTTCCTGAGAGTCTACCAAGTTTGATGGGCGTAACCTCAATGCGAAGTTTGTCGTAGAGCCGAGCAGAATATTTATAATGAATATCGATATGCGTTACATAGAGCATATAACCTTCGTCAATGAGTCCGACATAATCAAAACCGATACGGCGCAGGTATTCCATACGGGCGTATTCCAAATAGTTTAAATAGACGGCGTTGTTTACGTGATTATATGCGTCCAGCTCGTAGCTCCGAACATCCACTTCTATGGGGTATGTCATAATTGGTATCCTCCTGCCGATTTACTATGATTTACCATAATGAAAGTACTCGCGTAAAAAAAAAGACTGCAAGTTCTCTTGCAGTCTTTTGAGCTATGATGGATTCGAACCATCGACCCACGCCTTAAAAGGGCGTTGCTCTACCTACTGAGCTAATAGCCCATATTGCTAAATAACAGAACGAGTATAGAGGATATTGATTGTTGTGTCAATACCCCACATTACATCACGAAAAAATCTAATCAAAAATAGAAGCCATCAAGAAGGGCACAATAGGGTTAAACATAAAAACAAAAAAGAAATTGATCGAAGCAACAGGCCAATGGTATTGTACGGCAAGAAAGAAGCAAAAACCATAAAGAAATATGATGCAGCCAATAGTTCCTCCCAGATGCTGATGGGCAGCTCTGCTGTAAACGGGGCTGTAACGCTCAGATAAACAGGGGCTGTGCATTACGCCTCATGCGTTTACCCGTACCACCGTATTGGTGCGTTCTACAACTGTG
>CAUVHB010000251.1:0-3234 GCA_963551335.1 uncultured Treponema sp. | reverse complement strand
ACGGAATCGTGAACAGGCAACGTATGACTCTATCGCTCAAGATGATCAGCAGCGATTGATTAAAACACGGCAGGCAGAACAGGATGGCGTACAAATGTATGAATTATATGCCGCAAGTCCGCCTCCCTCGTATACGGTATCGCCGGAGAAAGCCAAGTCCATACGGGAAACCATCAGATGGAATCGGAAACGAGAAGACATCTATAAGCGGTATTTTCTTGAGCTGCTGTGTAAATCGTGCTTTTATATTGACGAACATTTGCTGCAAACGGTTTCAGGACATTTGGAAATACCGGTAGGGACAGTAAGGCGTCTCATTGAGGAAACAAAAGAGTTAACCGACAAACGGGATGCCGTTTATAGCGAGTGGGCAGCTAAGCGGGATTTTTACTATGTGCGGTATAAGAGTGCGACGCTCCAGCTGCATAAAGTTGATGAGGCGCATCTGTCCGTTATCAAGCGTTTGAGAAACCGTCAAGCATACAGTTATGCACGGTGGCAGGGATACTTGAAGCGTATAAACGAATACACGCGGGGACCAAGTAATCGCGTTTTGGCAAAACAGCTGGGGCTTTCCCGTACAACGGTTAACAAGGATCTTGCCGAGCTTAAAAAAGCGTGTTATGGTAAACAATGCACATCTACTTAGCAAGCGGCAATCGGCATAAACAGGAAGAATTCGCCGCTATCTTGGAAGAGCATCGCATCAGTCTCCCTGCTGATGCGGGTATCCGCTTTGATCCGGAAGAAACAGGATCGACTTTTTTAGAAAATGCGCTCTTGAAAGCCCGCGTGTTATACGAACAGGTACAGTGTCCGGTGATTGCTGATGATTCGGGACTCTGTATTGATGCGCTTGGCGGTAAGCCCGGCATCTATTCAGCCCGTTATGGTATGAAAGACGGCGTATTGCTGGATGCAGCGGAGCGGAACCAGCTGGTGCTGCAGCAAATGGAAGGTATCGAGCATCGCAGCTGCCGCTTCGTCTGCTGTATTGCGGTGATGCTGGACGCACATCGCTTTTTTACAGTGCAAGAAACGTGCGAGGGCGTAATCACCACATCGGAGCGCGGAGACCACGGCTTTGGTTACGACCCGATTGTGTATCTTCCGGAGATCGGCAAAACGGTTGCGGAATTAACGGCGCACGAAAAAAACGAGCGCTCCCACCGCGGAAAAGCCGGACGGCTTGTTGCTCAATTTTTGCGGACTCTTTCGTAACGGATGTTACCGAGCGCTAAAAAAAAGTATGCTATAATTGTCTTACTATGAATCTTTTGATCGTTTCCGGCCCGCCGTCTTCGGGCAAAACAAGCGTTATCCTCAAGACAATTGATGCGCTGCGCACACAAGGAATCCGTGCCGGTGTGGTTAAATTTGACTGCCTGTATACCGACGACGATATTCTCTACGAGAAAGCCGGTATTCCCGTTCAAAAAGGGATTTCCGGCTCGCTCTGCCCCGATCACTTCTTTGTTTCCAATATCGAAGAGGTGGTACAATGGGGTGTCAAAGAAAAATTTGACCTTTTGATAACGGAGTCCGCAGGTTTGTGCAACCGCTGTTCTCCCTATATCAAGAATATCCTTGGTATCTGCGTTATCGATAATCTTTCGGGTATCAATACGCCGAAAAAAATTGGCCCGCTTTTAAAGGCTGCGGATATCGTCGTCATCACAAAAGGCGATATTGTGTCGCAGGCTGAGCGCGAAGTATTTTGCGCCCGTGTCAATACGGTTAATCCGCGAGCAGTTATCATGCAGGTAAACGGGCTGACAGGGCAGGGCGCCTTTGAACTGAGCACGCTGTTATTCAGCCGCGATAAAGATATTTCGACAGTGCAGGGAATGGAACTTCGCTTCCCGATGCCGGCTGCGCTGTGCTCCTATTGCTTAGGGGAAACGCGGGTCGGCGAAAATTTCCAGATGGGCAACATCCGCAAGATGAAGATAGCCGAGTCGCAGACACCGTAGGAAACCGCTCACGCCTGTTCGGTGGGATCGATCCTACGACATCTTACATGTATTTTATGGGAGTATTGATATGGGAGACACTATGAGCGCAGACGCCGCTTTTGAAACGCACGGCGCTGCCGAAAAGAAAGCGGCGCTTTCAAAAAAAACGATAGAAACGCTCCTTGCGGAGTATCCATTTATTGAAGATTTTTTTACAGAAAATAGATTGACGGAGCTGCACATTCTTGACAATACACAGCGCACGTTTAAAGCCTTTTTACAAGACCTTTCCGAAGAGCAGTGCGAAGAGTGCGCGCTTGATAGAGAAACGCTTGCGCCTGCGCTCTTTGAATACATTATCCAAATGGAACGCTTCTTGAATGGAGATGATGTGCGGAGTGTGCGCAGTCTTACCATACTCCCCGGCACGGATAAATCCGGTACGGCGGAAAATTTTACCGACCTTGTATTGTACCCGTCTCAGATTATTTCGATTGTCGGGCCGACCGGTTCGGGTAAGTCGAGGCTGCTTGCCGACATCGAATGGACGGCGCAACACGATACTCCGACCGGCAGAACCATTTTAATCAACGGCGAGCCGCCCGATAAAGCCATCCGCTTTTCTATTAACAACAAATTGGTCGCGCAGCTTTCGCAAAATATGAACTTTGTGATGGATCTTTCCGTGCGGGAGTTTATCGAACTGCATGCAGAAAGCAGGATGGTCGAAGACAAAGAAGGCGCCGTCCAGCGGATTATCGAGGCAGCCAATAAGCTCGCAGGGGAGCAATTCCGGCTTGATACTCCGATTACCGCACTCAGCGGCGGGCAGTCCAGGGCGCTCATGATTGCCGACACCGCTATTTTAAGTTCATCTCCGATTGTATTGATAGACGAGATTGAAAATGCTGGAATCGACCGGAAAAAGGCTTTGCAGCTTTTAGTATCGAATGATAAAATCGTGCTAATGGCCACCCACGATCCGGCGCTCGCACTGTATGCTGATAAGCGAATCGTCATTAAAAACGGCGGCATCCATGCGGTAATCGAAACCTCTGCCCAAGAAAAACAGATTCTCACAGAGCTGGAAGCAATGGATACGAAAATCCAGACCATGCGCGTTAAGCTGCGCGCAGGGGAGCGGTTGTGATCTCCTGTTCAACTATTGGAACCGCTAAAAACCTTGAGTTTTTAAAAAATGCCCTATTGTATAAGTATACAAGGAAAAAACGAATTGCTAGACGAGGAATAGACTAATCGCCACAAAATTTATATACTG
>CAUVHB010000250.1:0-3235 GCA_963551335.1 uncultured Treponema sp. | reverse complement strand
GCAGACTTTATTGCGTGTCATAAATTCACCTTCCTCGAAACCTACGATATGCTCAAGAGCCTTAAAAAAGGCGGTACTTTCCTGTTAAACAGCCACTGGAACAAGGATGAGGTATGGGAGCACCTGCCAATAGAGGTACAGAAAGACCTTATCGCAAAAGAAGCAAAATTTTACGTCATTGACGGTGTAAAAATTGCGGAAAAAGCAGGTATGGGCAACCGTATCAACGTTGTCATGCAGACCGCATTCTTCAAGATTTTCGGTATTTTACCCGAAGATGAAGCGGTACAGCTGATTAAGAAGTTTATCGAAAAATCTTACGGCAAGAAAGGACCAGAAATCGTTCAGAAGAACATCAAGACCATTGATATGGCGCTTGAAGGCGTTGAGCAGGTTACCTACCCCAAAGAAGCGAGCAGTAAACTGTCGCGCCACGCTGCAATGACGAGCGATGCGCCGGAGTTTGTCCGCAAAATACTCGGTAAAATCGCTATCAACGAAGGTGATGCGGTAAAGGTAAGCGAAATTCCGGCGGATGGTACTTTCCCGACTGCAACCACGCAGTACGAAAAACGAGCAATTGCAGAGCGTATCCCGATTTGGAAGAGCGAACTCTGTATCCAGTGCGGTCAGTGTACCGTTGTCTGCCCCCATGCCGTTATCAGAATGAAGGCTTACGATAAGTCCAATATTAGCCGTGCGCCTTCTGCATTCCGCTCCGCGCCGTATAAAGGCAAGGAGTTCGACAACTCGCTGTTTACCATTCAGGTTTCTGCCGAAGATTGTACAGGATGCGGTATCTGCGTAGAGCAGTGCCCTGCAAAGTCCAAGGAAGACCCTGCCGTAAAAGCAATCAATATGGAAAGCTTTGTTGAACACCGCGCGGTTGAATCGGAAAACTGGAAGTTCTTTATGAGCTTACCCGATCCTGATACACGCAAGGTCAATTTGAGCCAGCCGAAGGGCCTCGGTATGCGCCGTCCGCTCTTTGAATTCTCCGGCGCTTGTGCAGGCTGCGGTGAAACACCCTATATCGGCATCCTATCGCAACTGTTTGGCGACCGCGCCGTTATTGCGAACGCAACCGGTTGTTCTTCTATTTACGGCGGTAACCTCCCCACAACTCCGTATGCAAAACGAGCGGACGGACGAGGACCGGTCTGGTCGAACTCCCTCTTTGAAGATGCGGCTGAATTCGGCTACGGTATGCGTTTAACCAGCGATAAACTGGCTGAATACGCGCGCGAAGTTGCCGGAAAGCTCAAGGCAAAAGGCATCGCTGTTGCCGCTATCGATAAGGTACTGGGCAATACGCAGGCTGATGATGCGGCAATCGATGAGCAGCGCGGCTTTGTTGATGCACTGAAAAAGGAACTGGAAAAAACTTCCGACCCGCTCGCAAAAGAGCTGTTGTCTTTGACCGACCACTTTATTAAGCGTTCCGTATGGATACTCGGCGGCGACGGCTGGGCGTATGATATTGGTTACGGCGGCTTGGATCACGTACTCGCTTCTGGTAGAAATATCAACGTACTGGTACTCGACACCGAAGTATACTCCAATACCGGTGGGCAGATGTCAAAGGCTACCCAGATCGGCGCTATTGCGAAATTTGCCGCCTCCGGTAAAGAGACCAGCAAAAAAGACCTCGGTATGATGGCAATGAGCTACGGCTATGTCTATGTTGCACAGGTTTCGATGGGCGCCAATATGTCGCAGGTAATCAAAGCCTTCCGTGAAGCAGAAAGCTATGACGGACCTTCGATCATTATCGCATACAGCCATTGTATCAACCACGGTATCAACATGACAAAGGGTATGTCGAACCAGAAAGAGGCTGTTACCTGCGGGCTCTGGCCGTTGTACCGCTACGATCCGCGCTTAACAGAGCAGGGCAAAAATCCTTTCCAGCTTGACAGCAAAGAGCCGGACTTTAACCTCGCAGACTTTATGTACAAAGAAGTGCGCTTCAAGTCGTTAAAGAATGCAAACCCCGAACGCGCTCAAATGCTGCTGGATAAAGCGGTTGCGAAGGCGAAGCGGCGCTGGCAGGAATATAAATACCTTGCTGACCGCCCGTTCTAAGCCGATACGGAACAGCGGGGACTTCTCGCACTCCACGTGTGAGAAGTCCCCCTCAGTCGAGTATCGCTAAAGCTGCTCGATTTTAGAGCTATCCCGTAATATAACGATAAAAAAGAAGCCGCTTGCTTCCAGTTGGAAGTAAGCGGCTTTGTTATGAAAGGGGCTGTAAAAATTTTGCAGCTCCTTTTTTTATACGAACGACTCATTGAGCCGCTCGGTTATAGAAAAATTTGTGAATTTTTGATATAGCAAAATTATTATAGCAGGCAATAGCAACTTACATGCTTCAAGAGCAGACAAGAGTGATGAATTTTATACGCAACTTTCTCTTGTAAAAAATGGATTAAACTATTACAAGAAGGATTTTGAAGGCAAAACTATCCTTTGTAACTGTGATGAGCCATACGAAAGTAAATGAAATTAAAGAGATAATATCAATAATTAAAATTATACAGAGCAAAGGTTTTTTAAATTTCATTTATCTTCCTTCACCGCGCCAGTAGCATGTGCGCATAACAGGCGGCGGATAAGCTGCAAGAAGCGAGAAGAAAGCCGTTAGCTTTCAAAGCTTCGCCGTCAGCTTAATCCTCATGTTGGGCGGCGCTGTGCGCCGGACGACATACGAATGTTCCGCCGCCCGTTGAACGGGCGCGCAGCGTCCGTTCAACAACTGGTTGTACCGCAGCGGGCTTAACCAGCTGTCGGCTACGAACCTTTGTTATGTGATTATTTTTATCCAAACACAGCCTGTCTAAGAATATTATTTATTCGTGTTTGATAACCTTTTCCCATATTTTTTAGGGCAGCAAGTACATCATTGTCAATCCTCAAACTTACAGCTGTTTTCTTTACTGTCACTTTGTAGATATCATTTCCTTTTGGATGAACTTCATACCACGGCTTAAATTTTTTCATCTGTTCATCTGTAAGTTCCGGACATTCTTCCGTAATTACAGGTTTTGCGGAATTTATAATTTTCTTATCTTCTTCAGTGAGAGGCTTTTTGATTAAATCATCTAATGTCAGAGTCTTCATAATATAATTTCTCCTCTTTAGGCGTCGCTCTTCGGGCAGAAATAATAGGGATATTATTTTCACCTCGCTCTGTATAGACAACGAATACAATCCGTTCTACACAACCAATCACATT
>CAUVHB010000249.1:0-3247 GCA_963551335.1 uncultured Treponema sp. | reverse complement strand
ACGGTCTCACTTTTTCCGCGGGAATGTTAAAAAAACGATCTGATGCGTTTACCATCTCTCTTCTCTGTCCAAAAAGGTATAAAACCTACCCTTGCAATCAAAAACCGTTTCCAGTATAATTTATAATCTTGCTTATAGGCAGTTTTCAAAAATTGATATTTTTAGCTGCTGCTTTTTTGACGTAGAAATCTATAGAAATGAGGTAGAAGAATTATGAGTAGTGATATTTCAAAAATGCGAAATATCGGTATTAGTGCGCACATCGATTCGGGAAAAACGACCCTTTCAGAGCGTATCTTGTTTTATTGCGACCGTATTCATACCATTCATGAAGTACGCGGAAAAGACGGCGTCGGCGCCGTTATGGATAATATGGAATTGGAACGGGAGCGCGGTATCACCATTCAGTCCGCATCGACACAGGTAACATGGAAAGATCATATTATTAACGTTATCGACACTCCCGGACACGTTGACTTTACTATTGAAGTTGAACGCTCATTGCGCGTTTTGGACGGCGCTATTTTGGTACTTTGTTCCGTTGCCGGCGTACAGTCTCAGTCGATTACCGTTGATCGCCAGCTTAAGCGCTATCATGTTCCGCGTATTGCCTTTGTCAACAAATGCGACAGAACCGGAGCGAACCCGTTAAAGGTACGGATGCAGCTGCGCGAAAAGCTCGGCTTAAACGCCTATATGATGCAGCTCCCGATTGGTCTTGAAGATAAACTGGAAGGCGTTATCGACCTCGTAACGATGAAAGCGCTGTACTTTGAAGGTGACAGCGGCACAGAACTCCGTGTGGCCGAAATTCCGGCGCATCTACTGGATGATGCAAAAAAATACCGCGAAGAAATGGTTGATGCGGCTTCGATGTTCTCCGATGAACTTGCAGAAGCATATCTTGAAGGCGCCGAAACGGAAGAAATGATCCGCGCAGCAGTACGCGCCGGTACTTTAAAAGAAGCCTTTGTACCGGTATTCCTCGGTTCAGCCTATAAAAACAAGGGTATTCAGCCCTTGCTCGATGCTGTTACCTACTACCTGCCCAATCCGGCGGAAATTACCAATAAAGCGCTCAATTTGGATAAAAATGAAGAGCCGGTTGTGCTGAGCACCAACCCCGATGATCCGGTGGTATCGCTCGGCTTTAAGCTGGAGGATGGAAAATACGGTCAGCTGACGTATGTGCGTATCTATCAGGGAACGCTGAAAAAAGGCGGAGAACTGTACAATACCCGCTCGCACAAAAAGTTTAAGGTTGGACGGCTCGTCCGCATGAACTCTGCAGAAATGGAAGATATTTCCGAAGGTGGCCCCGGCGACATCGTTGCGCTCTTTGGTATTGAATGCGCATCGGGCGACACGTTCTGCGGCGGAGACCTCAACTACGCCATGAGTTCGATGTACGTCCCCGATCCGGTTATTTCGCTTTCGATTACCCCCAAGGATAAAAAATCTGCCGACCAGATGGGCAAGGCGTTAAACCGCTTTACCAAAGAAGACCCTACTTTCCACACGTATGTGGACCCCGAATCAAACGAAACGATTATTCAGGGTATGGGTGAGCTTCACTTGGATGTATACATCGAACGGATGCGCCGCGAATACAAGTGCGACGTAGAAACCGGTATGCCGCAGGTTGCATACCGCGAAGCGATCAGCCAGCGTGCAGATTTTAACTACACCCATAAAAAGCAGACGGGCGGTTCCGGTCAGTTTGGTCGTGTTGCAGGCTTTATCGAACCAACCTCCGAGCAAGATTACGAGTTTGTCGATCAAATTAAAGGTGGCGCAATTCCTTCGGAATTCATTCCGTCTTGCGATAAGGGCTTTAGAACGGCAGTGAAGAAGGGTACGCTTATCGGCTTCCCGATTGTCGGTGTACGGGTTACCATTAACGACGGTCAAACACACCCGGTTGACTCTTCCGATATGGCATTCCAGGCTGCCGCTATCGGTGCTTTCCGCGAAGCGTACAAAAAAGCCAATCCGATTGTACTCGAACCGATTATGAAAGTTTCAATCGAAGGCCCTCAGGAATTTCAAGGAAATATCTTTGGACTTATCAACCAACGTCGTGGTATAATACTTTCGTCGACCGAAGATGAACAGTTTACCCGCGTTGATGCAGAAGTCCCGTTAAGCGAAATGTTCGGATTTTCAACCATTTTGCGCTCTTCAACGCAGGGTAAAGCGGAATACTCAATGGAATTTGCGAAGTACGGCAAAGCTCCCCAGAGTGTTACGGAGACCTTAATTAAGGCGTACGAAGAAAAACGCAAAGCGGAACAACAAAAATAGGAGGCGGAAAATGGTTAAAGAAGATTTAATTGAACGCAGCGCTGTTCGTAATTTTGAGAAAGCGCTCGGCGGAGCGTTACAGCCGGGAGAAATCGGTATTGTAACAGCGAAAAGAGGCGTTGGAAAAACTTCCATGCTGGTTCAGCTCGGATTGGATCAGCTGCTGCAAGGTAAACCGATTGTACATATCTCGTTCAGTCAGCAAACCGATTATGCCATTACATGGTACAACAATATGTTCGACGAAACAGCCGAGAAAAAACACCTTGAAAAAGCAGCCGAGTTAAAGTCGGAGGTTATCGCACGACGCATTGTTCTGAATTTTAATCAAGACATTGTACGTACGACACAAATTATCAAGACCGTAAAAGCGCTGTTTGAAGTCGGATCCAAGCCTTCCGCGCTGATTATCGATGATTTCGATTTTTCCAAAGCGGTTCCCGAAGCGATTCAGCAGATAAAAACTTTTGCAAAAGAAACCGGTATGTTCGTCTGGTATTCTGCTTCCGCTGACGCACGTGAAAAAGCCGTTCATGCCGATTTAAAACCTTATGCAGATGATCTAGACGTTATCCTGTATTTGGAACCGATGCCGGATGCCATTAAAATACACGCGTTAAAAGCTCGCGGTAAAGCGAACTTTGATACCGGCTGCAAACTTGACACCAAAACAATGCTTTTAGCGGAAAAATAATTTTCCTTATAGCTCGGGATAAGCACACCGAGGCTACAAAGGCTATCGAAAAAGCCCTGTCGATTACATTCGGCAGGGCTTTTTTTATGCTATGAGGGAAATGCTCAGAGTTTTGAAACATTCCATTTTTACAGGGATTCCGCATTATAAATATTTTAGGTACTGCTGCCTTTTTGTGCAGACGGGTAAACGCATCAGGCAGGGTAAATAAAAAGCGCGGAAAAATTGATACTGTGAGACCATTTGAAC
>CAUVHB010000248.1:0-3257 GCA_963551335.1 uncultured Treponema sp. | reverse complement strand
TTGAAACCTCCGGACGGCAAATTCAAGCGGGGGCTTCCGGTAGATGGCTCGCAAGCGCCTCTAAACGCGAGCAGGAAAAAATTCTCGCCCAAGAACCTCGGATGCGGGAAGAATGGGACGAAAAAGTCGGCGACCGGATGATTAAGCTCTGCATTATCGGGCAAAAGCTGGATAAAAAGAAGATTTGCGCGGACTTGGATGCTCTGCTCGATTAACAAAATACTGAACAAACACCGTTTTTAATAGATTAAACCTGTTCGGAAACTTCTGTTTCGGAACAGGTCTATTTTGCAAGGGATATCAATGGAAGAAATAAAGGCAAGACCTATCGGCCCTGCTGAAAACAAGATGGGTGTTATGCCGATTATGAAGCTCATCCTCAATATGTCGCTGCCGATGATGTTTTCGATGTTCATTATGGCATTGTATAATATCGTTGATAGTATCTTCGTGGCAAAAATCAGCGAGGATGCGTTGACAGCCGTATCGCTTGCCTTTCCCATTCAAAACCTGATGATTTCATTTGCCGTAGGGACAGGTGTCGGTGTTAATGCGCTATTATCCAAGCGGCTCGGTCAGCGAAATCAAGAGGATGTCAATAAAACTGCAATGAACGCTGTTTTTTTGGCAGCCTGTAATTCTATCGTTTTTTTTATTGCGGGGATTGTATTGGTGCGTCCGTACCTTGCCTCGCAGGGAGTAGGCGCTGAAATTATTACCTACGGGGAAGCGTATTTGGATATTGTACTCCGTATGTCGTTTGCACTCTTTTTCGGTATTACGTTTGACCGGCTGCTTCAATCGACGGGACTGACACTATATACGATGTTTTCTCAGCTTTCCGGTGCGGTTTTCAATGTAGTATGCGACCCGCTACTGATATTCGGAATCGGTCCGTTCCCCAAAATGGGTATACAGGGCGCGGCGCTCGCCACGGTATTGGGGCAGATTCTCGGTCTGTGCGTATCGGTTTTCTTTAATGTAACAAAAAACCGTGAAATTCAATTTAAGCTTAAAAATCTTCTTCCCGAATCGCGCATTGTTGCAGAAATTTATAAAGTCGGGGTTCCATCTATTCTCCTCAGCTCAATAACTTCGGTAACCACTTATTTTCTCAATATCATTCTCAGCGCTTTTTCGAGTACTGCGATCGCAGTTTATGGCGTGTACTTTAAGCTAAATAGCTTTATCTTTATGCCAGTGTTCGGGTTGAATAACGGTATGGTGCCGATTATTGCGTACAATTACGGAGCGCGGAACAGAAAGCGGATTACGGCTACGATACGGAACGGTCTATTGCTTGCAATGGGGGTTATGCTATTCGGATTGGTGCTTTTCGAGTTGTTCCCTGCGCAGCTTTTAAGATTGTTCGACGCCTCTCCTACAATGCTTGCAATCGGTGTTCCGGCAATCCGCATTATTGCATGCAGCTTTCTCGGCGCGGCACTTGGTATCACCTTTTCTTCGGTGTTTCAAGCCTTCGGCAGCGCAGTCTACAGTATGATTGCAACTTTTGTGCGTCAAATCGTCGCGCTTCTTCCGGCGGCATATCTGCTCTCGCTATTGGGTGATGTCAATGCTATTTGGTGGTCATACCTCATTGCCGAAGTTGTCTCGATCATTGCGTGCCTCTTTTTTATGCACCGCATTTATAAAGAAAAGATTGAGCCGCTGCCCGTTTAAGTTGTATTAACGATTTAACCTAATTCGTAATTAAGTTTAGAGGATGATAGGATATTTAGAAGAGGATATAATACATAAAACGATTTTTTCAACGTGGCGTCGAAAAATCTTTTTCGCATAAGATGTTTCGATCGTAAAGGCGTAGAAATGAACTGCCGGGAAAATAGTACTCGGAAACCTTCTAAAAACGTGCAGTTTTGAGAGTGTCCCGCTGCCAAAACAAAAGTGTTTAACGGTATTTTATAAAGCATTAAACATAAAGTATTAAACGGAATATATTATGATGGAATATGATGTGGTAGTGATAGGGGGCGGTCCCGCTGGTTTGGCGGCAGCCCTCGCCGCGCGGGAAGCCGGTGTAAAAAAAATTCTGATTATCGAACGAGACCGCGAATTGGGCGGTATTCTCAATCAATGTATCCATGCCGGCTTCGGATTGCATGAATTTAAAGAAGAACTGACCGGACCGGAATATGCGCAGCGCTTTATTATGCAGACTGCGCAAGCGGATATTCAAGTGATGCTGAATACGATGGTTCTCGATATTTCGCCGGAACGGGTTATCACAGCTGCGGCAACGTACGGACTAAAAACCATACAAGCGGGAGCCGTGGTGCTTGCAATGGGCTGCCGTGAGCGGACAGCGGGTGCGATTGCCGTAAAAGGGTACCGCCCGGCGGGAGTATATACCGCGGGCATGGCGCAGCGGATGATGAACATGGAAGGCTGCCGTATGGGACGCGAGGTTGTCATTTACGGCTCCGGCGATATCGGATTGATTATGGCGCGGCGGATGACGCTTGAAGGTGCAAAGGTAAAAGCTGTCGTAGAGATTATGCCCTTTTCGAGCGGACTCAGCCGGAATATTGCCCAATGCTTAGAGGACTATGGTATCCCGCTTTTGTTAAGCCATAATATCAGCTTTATCCACGGAAAGAACCGGCTGGAAGGCGTTACCGTTTCGCAAATCGATTCACAATTTAACGAAATTGAAGGCACGCAACTATATTATCCCTGTGATACTCTCCTCCTTTCGGTAGGGCTGATCCCCGAAAACGAACTTTCGGTCAAAGCGGGCGTTACGCTCGACCCAATTACCAACGGACCGACGGTTGACAGCGCGATGCAAACGGAAATACCGGGAATATTTGCCTGCGGTAATGTGCTGCATGTACATGATATCGTTGATTTTGTAACACGTGAAAGCAGAATCGCCGGAAAACATGCAGGGCTGTACGCACTCGGCGCACTAACCGATTCGGCTTCCGTTCCCTGTATCCCCGGCAAAGGTATCCGGTACGTTATGCCGCGCAAGGTGTTAACGCAAATGCCCGATGGAGTCAACCTCTTTATGCGGGTTGATGCGATCTACCAAAACTCCACCGTATCGATAAAATCGGGAGAGACCGTGCTTGCAACAAAACGGATTGCCCGCATGATTCCTTCCGAAATGATCAACATACCCTTGAGTGCCGAAAACATACGTGCTGTGACGGAGGCGATCACCGCAGAAGTTACGGTGCAGTAATGGGGCGTTAGCTGGACGCACGTGCACAGCAATCAAGATATCACTG
>CAUVHB010000247.1:0-3260 GCA_963551335.1 uncultured Treponema sp. | reverse complement strand
CGTATTAAGTGTGATTCTTATGCAAAAAAAATTTGTTAGAATCAAAATATTTATGAGCTAATCATAGCACAGATACAAGATATGTCAAGTTCAGTCAGGCCAAGCGCATCAGGTTGTTTTTTTAACACCCCCGCAGAATAATTGAGGCAGTTCTGGTCGAATAGTCTCAATTTTTTCGTGGTTTTATCTACTCTATCTGATGCGTTTGCCTTGTGGTCTGGTGGCTAAAGCTCCGTTACCCAATGCCGAAACTATAAATAAGGTATCTCTAACGACGGAGTTTTTAGAGATAGCCTGATAGCTATAGGGTATTTCTAAAAATCGAAACTTTTAGGTGTTTCCTATAACGTGATAACGTGCTGTCTGAGGCCGACAAAAAAGGTTTTTATCGGTGAATGGCATTATTTTTTCATTTGTGGAGGGCAATGTATGAAATTGTATTCAATTAAAAGTAATCCGGGTGATGTGTCGTATTTTTCAATCCTGAACGAAACAGACAAGGGATATTTTATCCGCATCTGCCATGATAAAGATGGATATGAGAAAATCAGCGAGGAATTTCTTGACAGTGAAATGTTTGCGCTCTGCCTGCGCACTGGATATATCAGCGAAGTTCCTGCAGAAGCGCATGTCGTTGCTTAATCGATTCAATATGCCGCGCCTGTAAACCGGTCTTTGGTTTGGCAGACGCGGTCGATGCTGTCGTACCTTGACTTGCGCTGAAAGGCTACTTCTCCGGTACCTGTATCGGGGTATGTTGATTATTTCAAAAAATCCCTGTATCATTTTTTTATGAGCATCAACGTGTATTCTCTGGGAGCCGCAGAGGAAGTAACCGGCTCAAAGCATATTCTCGATGTTGATGGGTATTTGTATCTTATTGACTGCGGGGCTTTCCAAGGGAAACGAGCGGAAGCCGATAAGAAAAACCGCGACTTTAATGTCCCCGCCGATAAGCTGACTGCCGTGGTTCTTACCCACGGGCACTATGATCACTGCGGGCTGTTGCCGCTGTTGGGTCTCCACGGGTTTACCGGCAATATTTATGCAACGCCAGCTTCACGGGATATTGCTAACCTCGTATTGATGGATTCCGCCCGCATACAGGCGCGTGATGCCGAATATCTCCAAAAACAGGCGTTCAAAAAACACGAAAAATTTGATTGGAAACCGCTTTTTACCGAAGAAGATGCCGTGCAAATCATCAATCAATGTGTAACGGTCTCGTATCATCGTCCAATCTGGATTGGTCCGAATGTGCAGCTTGAATTTTATGATGCGGGGCATATTCTCGGTTCCGCCATCGCGTTTATCACGGCAAAAGACGCTGCCGGTAAGACCGTAAAAATTGCCTTTACTGGCGACCTTGGCAGAAAGAATAAATCGATTATCCGCGATCCTGACATTATCCCCGCTGCCGACTATATTATGATAGAAAGCACCTACGGGAATCGCCGGCATGAGGATATCCACAATGCGATGGAGCTATTGGAGCGTGCGGTTAATGATGCGGTAAAGATGCGCGGGAAGATTATCATTCCTGCCTTTGCCGTTGAGCGGACGCAGGAACTCATCTATTATTTCCATCTGCTGACGGATCAAAAACGGATTCCGCAGATTCCCATCTATGTCGATTCACCGATGGCGGTAAACGCAACGACGATCTTTCAGGTGCATCCTGAATGCTTCGACCAAAAAACACAGGAAGCCTTTGTCAAACACCACAAAAATCCGTTTGGTTTTAATGCGCTCAAGTTTATTACGAGCGTCGATGAGTCTAAGGCGCTGAACGCGCTCGAAGAGCCGATGGTGATTATCAGTGCGGACGGTATGTGCGAGTTTGGCCGTGTTACGCACCATCTTGCAAATAATATTTCAAAACCTTCGACAAAAATCATGCTTGTTGGCTATATGGCTGAGCATACGCTCGGTAGACGCCTGATGAACCGTGAACCGGAGGTAAAGATATTTGGAGAATGGCACCAAGTCCGTGCAGAAATTCTCCAGATCAATGCGTTCAGCGCCCATGCCGATTATGTGGAAATGGTAGAATGGCTCGACAGTCTCGACACCAGAAATTTGAAAAAGCTCCTGATGGTTCACGGCGAACCGGACGCACAGAGCTTTTTTCAGGCGTATTTAGAAGAGCGCCGCTATGAGTCATATATTATGAAATACGGTGATGTGATAGAGTTATAGCGATGCAGATTATTACCGGTTTTCATGCGATTGAAGAATTATTGCGCTCCGTTGAAGCGCAGTTAGAAAAAAAACATTCCGAAGTAACAGGCGCTGCAATAAAGCATTCCGAAACGGGAGTAAAGAGCGCCGGCGGAAAGGCTGGTGTTAGCGCCGGAAAGGTTGCCTCTGGCGGAAGGGCGTCCGGATTACGGCTGACGATTTTCTACGCCAAGCAGGGACCGCGGGTCAAAAAGATTCTTGCGCAGGCTGAAAAACTTTCTGTTACGATAGAGCGGCGGACTGACGCCGAGCTTGATACACTCACTGCGCCCCTGCCCGAATATCTGCAAAACCACCGCGGGATTATCCTCATCGATGAACGTCCGCAGGAACAGGCGCCGAAGCTTTCCGCCGATGCGCTACTCGCTGCGCTTGCTACCCGTCAAAAAGCCTTTGTTGTCGTCCTTGATTCAATCACCGACCCCCACAATACCGGCGCCATTATCCGCAGCGCCGATCAATTTGCCGTTGACGCTGTTGTACTCCCCGAACGGAGATCCGCAGGGGACTTTCAGACGGTCAGTAAGATTAGCGCGGGAGCGGCGGCGTGGGTGCCGCTGTTATACACGGCGAATTTAGTGCGGACGGTGGAAGAACTCAAACGCAATGGGTTTTGGGTATTTGGCGCCGACGCTCAAGGCGAGCTGCTCCCTCACACCACATTCCCCGACAAAACCGTGCTTATTATGGGCAGTGAAGGCTCAGGCATCAGCCGCTTGCTTAAAGCCTCCTGCGATTCCTTTACGGCAATTCCCACCTCCGGTAAGCTCGACAGTTTGAATGTTTCGGTTGCCGCCGGTATTTTGATGTACGAGGTACGCCGGCAACAAAACGAGTAGGGGGAGGCAGACCAAACGCATCAGGTCGTTTTTTACCACCCCCGTGGGAAAATTGAGACTATTCGACTAGAGTTGAACCTCTTCGCGGTTATTCTCTCCTCAGTTCGGCTAGTGCGGAGCAGAATAGGGTACCGGCCTGCGCTACATTCAGGCTTTCGATCGCTCCGCAGCCGTTGATTT
>CAUVHB010000246.1:0-3268 GCA_963551335.1 uncultured Treponema sp. | reverse complement strand
GTTTAAACTCGGATTTGCAGGACAGGCGGTTGCGCACACTGACGGATTATGGAATGCGCTCGGTATGGTATTGGTCGGCTGGGCAAGTGTCCTCCTCGGCGGCTGCCCCTTGCGCCAGCTCATTTTAACCGGAGAAGGCAATACTGACTCGGCAATCACCGTAACGGGCTTAATCGCAGGCGCCGCCTTTGCACATAACTTCGGGCTCGCTTCTTCCGATAAAGGTCCGACAAGCGCAGGAATGATTGCCGTTGTTATCGGATTAGCCGTAACAGCCTGTGTCAGTATATACTACGCAGCAAAAAATAAGTAATATTTTCGCAGCATCCCTAATTATCGACCTCATTAGGGGTGCTTTTTAAAAGAAGAAACTATCTAAGTGAAGGATATCTAAAAATTTAAGTTTTTAGAAATACCCGGAGGAGATAAAAATGCCAGATTATACAGTAGATGCACGGGGTCTTTCGTGTCCCGAACCGGTAGTACGAACAAAGAAAGCATTCGATGCGCATCAGAATTTCACGGTGCTGGTCGATAATGAAACCTCAAAAGAAAATGTTATCCGCTTTTGCGATAAGATGAAGGCAAAGACCTCCGTCTCAGCCGACGGCAGCGACTGGAAAATCACCGTTTCAAAATGATCTGCGGTTACGTAATAACGTTTCACACTCATTACGAAGCGCTCGTTTGTATGCGCAGTCTCGAAAAAAGCGAGGCGGTGCAAAACGGCGTGATTACCGTCAAGCTTATTCCCGTGCCGCGCGAACTCAGTTCCGCCTGCGGTACGGCGGTTAAAGTTATGATAAAAGACGACGCTGTGTTCGGCACAGAGAACTTTGCGAACATTGAACGCGATGAAGTGTTCAGCTTTGACTCCGCCGGAACATACACCGCGGCGGATAACTAAAAGTTAGCAGAATTTTTGAGGTGTTTATACACTCCGTAGGGAGCAACTGCTATAGAAATATTGCAAGCAGTTGCTTTCTTTGTTGTGCGGAATTTTATCCGAAATTTCGCATGGTTTATTTTAGAAGAAAGCAAACGTATTAGACAAATAAATAAAGATCGCGGAATAATGGAGGTTGAGAGAGCATTTGAACCGCGAAGAGGTTCAATTCTGATTGAACGACCTCCATTATTCCGCGGGAAGATAAAAAAAATGTCTGATGCGTTTGCTTTGGAGGGGATATGAGCTGTGCAGTCCCGGATAAAAATTTCAGTTTAATAAAATCTTCGTCCTACTCTGGATGAGGAGCAAAATTAAGTGCGGGTGCACTGGATGGGTTATTAAAAAGCTTTCCTATTTGCTCTGACCCCCGGCTTTTGGTCGGCTTCGATACATCGGATGATGCGGCTGTTTATAAAATCAATGACGAAACGGCTTTAATCTTTACGGCAGATTTTTTCCCAGCCATTACGGATGATCCGTATATGTTCGGGCAGATTGCCGCCGCTAATGCGCTCAGCGATATTTACGCAATGGGCGGTGTTCCGAAACTGGCGCTCAATCTTTTTTGTATTTCGGAAAAAATGCCCGAACCTGTTATCAAAGAGATACTGCGGGGCGGCGCCGACAAAGCGTTTGAAGCGGGAGCAATTATCTGCGGTGGGCACACCATTTACGACAGCATTCCGAAATACGGTTTAGCGGTAACGGGTTTTGTACATCCAAATAAAATACTGAAAAATTCAGCGTGTAAAGCAGGCGATGTGTTGATTTTAACCAAGCCTATCGGTTCCGGTATTCTCACAACTGCAGCGAAAGCTGATATGTTCGGCGCTGACGAGCTTAAAAACGTGCATGACGTTATGGCGTTCTTAAATGCCGCCGCCTGCACTGTGATGACTAAATATGAGGTTCATGCCTGTACGGATATTACCGGCTTTGGACTTTTAGGGCATTTATATGAAATGGGAAAGGGCAGCGGTCTCAGTATTGAGCTTACCTGTAAATCGCTACCGATTTTCGACGCTGCCGTTGAATATGCCGAAATGGGTTTTGTTCCCGCCGGAGCGTACTCCAACAGGAGCTTTGTCGGCAATAATGCTATGCTGGACGGAGTGCCGCGCTCCTATCAAGATATCTTGTTTGATCCGCAAACGTCAGGCGGACTTGTTATTGCGGTAGCGCCCAAAGATGCACCGCAGTTATATGGGAAACTCTGCACTGTCCTTGAAAATACCGTCTGCGGAAAACCCGCAATTATCGGCACAGTCGTAGAACGCACCGATACGGTTGTACGGGTAAATTATTAACTTAAATCGCACCGGATAGTACGATTTAAGTTAAGTTCAAAAACCCGACCATAGACTATAAAGGCTTAATCCTAATACGCAAACTCGGCGCTTAACCGGATGTAGTGGTTAAACTGCTTACCGATAGCTTTAGCGCGCCAGTCTGCAAGTTGTTTGTCCGCTTCCGCCTGAATCGCCGCTTCTCCGATGTCCGCGACTGATTGAGTATACCATGTTTTGTTAGTGGCTTTATAGATATTTTGCCCTACACCCGGATTGATGTTTGCTTCAAACACATAGCCAAATTTAAACAGCATATACCCGCCCGACTTTACAATCGGCAAATGACAGCTAACATCAAGCGCAAGCTGGTTTATATATTGGATGGTTTGCTGGCGCATAAAGGGATTTGCATAAAGATATGCGTGGTGTATTGCACCACTATCAGTTATGATTGTTGCATGGTTGTGCGTAGAACCATCGGTTGTGTATTCTTTTGATACATAGTCTTTTAAAATAGTAATGTCCGTAATACTCTCGGTTACGTTTGCATGGCGGATAAAGGCATTTGATACATTCACATCCAATCCATAAAGCGGTCTAAATTTCACTTTCAGCAAGATTCTATCCGAATTAGGCTCCAAATTACTACCGATAGGAACCCCATTGTGGGTATAATCCTGATAATTTGGTACACTGATCGTCGATCCATCAAAATGCGTATAGGTATAGGGGAATACAAATGTATAATTCAAATCGATAAAAGAAAACCAGTGTGTCTTCGGTATGGTATAGCTTATCCCAAATTGCCCCGACATACGCCATTTTGCATCTTTTTTAAACTTGATAATTTCATTAAATCCAAGATCATCAGCATAGAGCGCTCCATCTAATCGCAAACCTCTAACCGGTTTAATGGTAAAAGTTCCGCCTATAAGACTGTTATCCGGAAATACGTATAATCCTTGGCTGATAAAAAAAGCTGAAAAAGGAAGAAGGTAAATCGGCTCAAACCGGTTCCCATAGATAATTG
>CAUVHB010000245.1:0-3271 GCA_963551335.1 uncultured Treponema sp. | reverse complement strand
GTAAAATAGTACACTCGTGCCTACATTATCATGGGTATATCTACACTCCCTCGTAGTTGGAGAAGACCCTAAGAGCCTCTCACGGTATGATTACGAGAGGACGCTATTTTTTATATAATCCGGAGGTGTTATTATGCGGTTTGTTCAAATAATGAAAGACAAAGCAAAAGAGTATCATAATCGTTTGGTTTTGCCTGAAGCAACGGAAGCTCGTACCTTACGTGCAGCCCGTACGCTTGCTGATCTACAAATTCCCGCGGAATTGTTTTTAGTTGGAAAGAAAGCCGAAGTTGAGGAAGCCTGCAAACAAGTAGGGGTGTCTACCGATGGTTTTACGATTGTTGACCCTGAACATTCCGAATGGACGGAAAGTTTTGCGGCGGCTTTGTACGAAAAGCGAAAGGCAAAGGGAATGACGCCAGAAGAGGCGAAAAAGGAAATGCACGATCCTCTGCGATTCGGAGCAATGATGCTGGCGCAGGACAAAGCCGATGCAATGGTCGCCGGTGCGGAAAACACAACGGCAAACGTACTGCGTGCAGGACTTACTATTGTCGGTGTAAAGAAAGGCGTTAAGACCGCTTCTTCTTGCTTTATCGTAGATACCAAGAGTACCGAATGGGGAACGAACGGCGTCTTGATTTTCGCTGATTCCGCGGTTATTCCCCACCCGACAGCCGAACAATTAGCGGATATCGCAACCGCAGCAGCGGAAAGCTACCGTTCATTTGTGGGCCATGAGCCCGTCGTTGCGCTCCTTTCGTATTCGACAAAAGGTTCGGGCGGTGATAAAGATGAAAGCATCATCAAAGTCCGTGAAGCGGTTAAGCTGCTGGATGAACGGAAAGTCAATTTCTGCTATGACGGTGAACTGCAGCTCGATGCTGCGCTTATACCGGAGGTAACCGATAGAAAAGCGCCCGGCAGCCCTATCCGTGACAAAGTCAACACATTGATATTTCCCGATCTTAATGCCGGAAATATCGGGTACAAATTAGTACAGCGCTTTGCAAAAGCTGATGCTTACGGACCTTTTATGCAGGGATTTGCGAGACCCTTATCGGACTTGTCCCGTGGCTGTTCAGCGGAAGATATCGTCGTAACGGCAGTTGTAACACTCGTACAAGCCGGTAAAAAATAAACCTAAGCGGTTTATTCGTGCGGAGGGTTTAATACCCGCCGTCCTCGGCAACGCTTGCGTCAGACTTGTTGATTCATTACGGAGAACTCACTCCCCCGACACGCTGGATCGGGGGAGTTTTGTAGAAGCAGATATTCCTGCATCAGACGGCTGCATCACTTTGCAGACCAGTCTTTCATACGCTGACGCTGTTGTACGGATTAAAATTCGTTATCAAACATTGGTGATTCAAATAAACGCTCGAGCTCTCGTTCGGAATATCGCTTGGAATTCAAGAAATTTTCTTTTACCAACTCACGCGTCTCTTTGTCCAAAACAAGTCTTTTTTCGTCCCGTAAATAAACAACTAGGTCTTCAAACACCGAAAGCGGAAGCCATGGAAACGCAATATCAAAAATATTATACCATGCATAGTCTTGCTTCGTGCTCTCATCGGTTAAGGACACCCCCTGATCTTTTAACCGATCGCGGGTTACGGGGTGAATAGTGAATACCTTTTCATTTAATAGATTGCAATAATCCTCAGCGGAAAAGAGGGCGCCGGTTTTTCTAATCAATTCGGTTTTTTCAACAGATGGAACATCAGCTAATATAGAAGCTGTTACAAAGTTAAGCCCTTCATGGCTTACCTTATTGAGTTCGAGTCCTTCACTTTCTGCTAATGCAAGACTTTCTTTCAGCAATCCCTTTTCCAAAAGCGGCTTTAAAATATCGATGACTTCCATATCATAGAGTATAAACGAAATAGCAATAAAAAACCAGTCTCTCTGCTCGTTCGTTTGTTCAAGGAAGAGAGATGATACTTTGCAAGTTATTACCCTAATGTTTACCTGAGGGCATCCGCTTTTAGAAGCCAGCGATAGAATTCCATGCCGCTGACCGGTTTGTCGGGCTCAAAGTTTTTACCGTCCGTAAGCGGCACAACATCTTCTTCCACTGTACCGATAATAGCGTCAAAGTAGACGGTATCCATCACAACATCGGGGATAGGCACTCGCCGTT
The DNA here is from genome assembly GCA_963551335.1 of uncultured Treponema sp. Taxonomy (GTDB): domain Bacteria; phylum Spirochaetota; class Spirochaetia; order Treponematales; family Treponemataceae; genus Treponema. Next base: position 1,128 of record CAUVHB010000245.1, on the reverse strand, counting down.
TATTGGTATAATAGCGTGTATATTTCTTTAAGCGTGCTTCATCATTGCCAACAATCAAGTGCCACAAAAACAGCGCCGCATCTTTTTTTGATGTAGGGTCTTTAAGGACATCCCGTTCAGAATGGTACCACCCGTTTTTTTGCAAATAGTCGGCAAGCATCGGCGGTTTCCACTCTGCAGTACCGGTTATAAAATCCAGCGCGCTCGTAGAATCTTGCGTTAGCACCGCCATCTCTACCAATGAGAGCGGGGATGATTGTAATATTTTTTCGGAAGATTTTCGGATGGAAGCGTCGTCGAGTGTGTAAAGTTGCAGACTCTGCTCTCGCTGTTCGCCATAGAGTTGTTGATATTCCTCAGGTAGAAATGAAAGTGAAGCATCAAAAGAGGCAAGTGCATTCCGATAATCTTTTGCAGCAAAATACAGCCCTCCGAGTTCCGCTTTTAGCCGGTAATAGGTCGGATTTTGTACGAGCCGCGCTTCCAAATAAGCTCTCCGCTTTTTCTGATCGGAAATGAGCCGCGCGGAAACCAGCTGCACATACTCATCATACTCATTTTGCTGCTTTGCCGCAGCCAATCGCTTCCGAGCATCATTCAGTTGTTGCTGCAACAGGTATACATCTGCAGAAAGCGCATACAGTCGCGCCAAATATGAAGAATCGGTAGACGGTTCTCGTAAAAAAGCATCAATATCAGTCTGTATTCGCTTGAGTTGTTCAGCGTTGTACCGTATCCGCTGTGAAACAATAGCGGATTCAAGCGTTGCAAGTGTTTTTTCACGAGCGGCTCCCGCGCCGCCTGAATAGCGGATATCCGTTTGCATGGAAGCACAAGAGATTCCGCACAAAGTACAGAACAGGATTAGCGCTGCCATAATCGGTGATACAATCGGCGCGAACCATATCCGAGACTTTGTTATAGTAGGATGTTTGGCAAACATGTACCGAGAAAGTTGAGCGTTATCGTTAATCATAGCTCGACTCCTTTTCATATACTTGCGGACTTTGCCGCAATTTTCATTGATTTCTATCTTATAGAGGAAAGCAAAAATTTTCAATGACGGAGTTCTGCTAGACAATACTACAAACCATACCATACGTTTTATATTGCAAACGCGGTATGTGC
>CAUVHB010000244.1:0-3276 GCA_963551335.1 uncultured Treponema sp. | reverse complement strand
AGGCCGTTCAAGCAGAATTGAACCTCTTCGCGGTTCAAATGCTTGCCCAACCTCTTGATTTTGCGATTTATACTTATTTGTCTGGTGCGATTGCCTCTCTCTACAGAGAATCTGCGCAAAATTTTAAACAAAATTTCGCGCAGATAGAATGCAACCGCATCAGACATCATGGTTGATATTCCCGCAAAATCAGATGGCTGTTCAAGCAGAGTAACGCCAAGGAACTGACATCCGTGTACATTTGCTGACAAGGTGTCTACGAGGTCATCATTAGACTAACTTCAAAAATTCTTCTTCGGTGATAATTGCAGTGCCAAGTTCCTGCGCCTTTTTGTTTTTCGATGAACCGGAATCGGGCGTATTGGTTACCAAATAGGTCAGTCCCTTTGTTACCGACGATTTTACCGCCCCGCCTTTCGCTTGCACCATTGCTTCCGCTTCTTTTCTTTTAAGCGTATTCAACTCTCCGGTAAAGCAAAAGCTTTTTCCTGCAAGCGGAAGATTCCCTTGCGCGGCGGCGGGCGCTTGAATCACGATAATCCCCGAACCAGTAAGGTGTAGCATTTCTTCCTTTGCATCGCGCAGCCCAAGCGTCAACGTATGGGCAAGGATACTGCCGAATTGATACACGGCCGCAAAGTCTTCTTCCGAAGCCGTAAGCAGTTTTTCGAGGGTATCAAAGCCTGCGTCAACCAGTTTTTCAACCATCGTCCGGCCGATGCCTTCAATATCAAACCCTGCAATAAACACCGGCAGCGAAATGTTGCGCTTGGCGTGCAGCGCGCGGTAGACTTTTTCCGCAGACTTTTGTCCCATGCGTTCCAAGCCTGCAAGCTCTTCAACGGTAATGGTATATAAATCGGAAATAGAGCGGAGGCGCTGTGCGTCAAAAAGCTGTTTGAGGAGCGCCGTGCCAAAGTCTTGAATATCGAGGGTATTGATCCATTTTTCTATCCGATGATGAATGAGCTTAGGACAGGTCGGATTGGGGCAATACAAACGGGTTCCTTCGTCACGCAGTTCAGCGCCGCAGCTCGTACACCGGCACGGCTGTTCGATAGGCACAGTTGACGCGGGGTTTTCAATCAGCGCTTCTATTTTAGGGATGATTTCGCCCCGCTTGGTTACCAATACTCTGCTGCCAATCTTGAGGTTCAGCTCCGCAATCATATTTGGGTTACAGAGATTTGCCCGCTTAACGGTTGTCCCCGCCAGCTGTACCGGATCAATCAGTGCGATGGGGGTATAGGTTGCGCCCGACTCGCTCCACTCAACACTACGCAGCACGGTAACCGCTTCTTCAAGGCTGAACTTAAAGGCGATTTGTTTTTCCGGTCGCGCCCTACTGAGGTCTGCGGTATCGATAACGTCGTTTTTTATCACAAGACCGTCGATGTCGTAGGGAATCGTACTGCGGATATCCATAACATGGGCGCGGTAGTCGATAACTTCGCGGACGCTACCGCACCGCGTAACCGGCACCGGTAAAAAGCCCTGCGTTGTAAGCCAGTTGAGTTTTTCGGTTTCTGTGGTGAACGGCGCCGCTTGTGTAAAGGGCTTTCCCACTGTTCCCGCGGCGGCATCATAGCACATAATTTCGAGGCGCTCGCTGCCGCTACCGTCCTTCCGCTTCATCAACCCATTCGCTGCATTCCGACAATTCTTTTTATCGGGATAAAAACGGCGCAGCACCTCTTTTGTCATCAGCACTTCGCCGCGAATACCGCCGGAAAAAGGCGACGCTCCGGCAGGGGCAGCATCTCCTTTCAACTCAAGCACAACGCCCTGCATCTTTTTAACATTTGCAGTAATATCATCGCCGACTTTTCCGTCGCCCCGCGTTACAGCCCTGACAAGCCGCCCTTTTTCGTATTGCAGCTCCATACTGGCACCGTCTAGTTTATATTGCACCAAAAAATCGGAGAAAGGCATCTTTTCCGCCCATTTTTGAAAACTTTCAGGATCTGCCGCCTTTTCTTGGCTCCCCATCGGGATAATATGTTCCGCCTTAGGAAAGCCATCTGCGCTGTCCTGAGGTACCGTTGCAAACAGGGTATTGCGAGGGTCAAGGCTTCGCAACTCGTCCCACAACGCATCAAAATCCGCGTCCGAAATTTCCGGTTCCGCATTATAGTATAAGTTCTGATGTTTTTTTATCAGCGCCTCAAGCTCTTGTATCCGTTCATTCTTTTCCATACCACAAAGCATACTACATTTCGTATATTTTTTCCAACAGCAGGACAAACGCATCAGCCTCTTTATTTTGCAGAAGCAGTAAAACAGTCGCCTGATGCATTTATCATCCTTTCTGTGCGAAATGTTATCCAAAATTTCGCACACTTTATTTTACGAGAAGGACAAATACATCAGACAGCGGTAAAACAAAACTCCGCAAAATAAAGAGGCGGTGAGACCATTTGAACCGCGAAGAGGTTCAACTCTGGTCGAAAAGCCTCTTTATTTTGCAGAAGCGGTCAAACAGTCGCCTGATGCATTAGTCCCGAACAATTTATCTTTACAGGACACCTAAAAAATGATACTGTTTATATATTTTTCCGCACGAATAAAATGTTATTGAAGGTTTTAAAGACGAATATGAAAAAACAAATAGCCGTATCTGTGGCACTCTGGATACTTTTTAGTGTATTTTCTTCATGCAACCGCAATCACAAAATTGAATATATTGAAGATCCTTCTTGGTCAAAACTTCAGGTAAAATCCACATTGGTCATCGGTGTGTCCGATTTTGTCCCTATTCTTTCTTTTAGAAATGAAAAGAACGAAATAGTAGGATATGATGTTGATATATTGACGGAATTATGCCGCCGCATTGGTATTCACCCCGTCTTTTATCCGATAGATTGGACGCAAAAAGAAAATCTTTTAAATGCAGGAACAATCGATTGCATTGCAAGCGGGTTCAGCCTTACGGAAGAACGTAAGCAACACTATAAAATGTGTACGCCGTATCTACAGAATGCTAAAATTGTCGTAACGCTTGCAAGCAACGAATATAAAGAATTAGCACAGCTGCGGGATAAAAGAATAGGAGTTGAAGCGGGAACCGGAGGCGACGAAGCATTATGGGATGTAGCGATATTGAAAGATCATCTGAGTATCCGGCAAGCGGACTCTATCGACCGCTTGTATGAAGCCCTCGATGCAAAAACATACGATGCCATCGTAGTAGACCTTATTTACTCATGGAATACGCTCAACAAAAACCCGCACTACCATATTATCAGCGAGGCGATTGCTACCGAGTATTATACGTTT
>CAUVHB010000243.1:0-3285 GCA_963551335.1 uncultured Treponema sp. | reverse complement strand
AATTTTCGTTTCATATCCAGCTATTATAGTGTGCAGGGAAAAATCAGTCAATCAAACTATTTTTTGGAAATCGACGCCATATCGGCCTTGAACATAATCAATAGGGCATCTTTTAAAAACTTCCGTTTTTAAAGAGGTTTTCTATATTTTCTAATAATCATAAAAAGCAGGATGCGAGCGGCTTTGAGCGGCAGCAAAATCAACAACCCCGACGTAAGCGCCGTGGTTGTTGATTTTGTCTGATGCGATTGATCTGAACGGTAAGCCCTTATTTTTGGAAGGGTTTATAATAGCGAGCGATACCGGTTTGTACGTTCTTACATGCCTGTTCTGCAGTTAACGTACCTGCCAAGTATCCCTGCCCTGCGGCCTGCCACAGCGCTGAGCCGGTCGGCTGTTCATAGCGGAACGGCACAAGAAAAATATAGCTGGTACTCTTTTTCATCATCGTCATAACCTTTCCAACGAACGGATCCAACGAGGCATCGACACCGGGGGTGGAGCTGATCATTTTCAGATCGGAAACAATCATATTGCCTACTTCCGGAGAACCGAGAAACTGTAGGAAAGTGAGCGCCGCCTCTTTATGCGCTGTTCCGGCATTGACGACCCAGTTCATATCGGCATAGAAGCTGACGTATTGTTTGCCGGCCTTTGCGCCCGGTACAGGGAATGCATCAAATTGGAGAGCGGGATTGTTTGCCTTAAAGGTTCCCGCTTCATAAGAGCCGCCGATCATGTGTGCAGCCATTTCGTTCATAAAAGCCCCTTGAATGTCGGTATAGCCGACACCGGTGAACAGTTCCGGCATATAGGGACGCAAGGCGCCGATCTTTTTGACTGCATCGACAAAGCGCAAATCTTCAAAGGTTGTTTTACCGGCAACTACTGCATTAAAAAAATCGTTGGCGCCGTAAAAGTTGGGGCCGACGCCGCCTAAGAGCGTTTCTACCGTCCATCCATCTTTTGAGCCGTTTGCGAGCGGGATAATCCCGTTCTTCTTACAGACTTCAAGATTGGAAATGAATTCATCCCATGTCGCCGGAACCTTTAGGCCGAGCTTTTTGTATATATCCTTGTTATAGTAACAGAAGATTACTTGGCTTAACGCAGGTAAGCCGTACATTTTACCGTCTTTAATGCTTCGTGCGCCCTGCTTTGCCGGATCGGAATAATCTTTTAAATTGGGGATAAGATCATCAAGCGCAAGGAGATACCCGCTATCCGCAAGTGTCTGCAAACCGCCGTAAGCTCTGCCCATAAAGACATCCGGCCCGCCGCCGCCTTGCAGCGATGCGCTCACAATGGTGTTATACTCGGTATTTTTAATGGCGGTTTGCTTTACGGCGATGTTCGGATGCTTTTTTTCAAAGGCTTTGATCACCTTCTCGTAGAATTCCACATCCTCGGTACGCCATGTCCAAAATTCCAGCGTAACTTTTTCGCCGGAACCGTTGCTTTTTTCGCTTGAACCCATAGCCGTTAATGCAAACGGCATCAAGAGAAAACAGGTTGCCAATGCTGCAATGACTTTGTTTTTCATCATTTGCCTCCTAACTATTTTTTATATTAGCCGATTTAAAAAATCGGGTAATAACTTTTTTAATACCGCTGTCCCACAACGACCATTCATGTCCGCCGGGACTTTCTTCATAGTAATGCTCTACACCCTGTTCCTGTAAAAAACGGTGAAAGTCCCGATTGATACTGATAAAACTGTCCGAGACGCCGCATTCAAGGGAGAGCTGCGGGTATGCTCTTTTGCTCACGGATTTTTTCATGGTGAGCACCGCATTTTTATATTCGCTTTCCATATTCTCTATGCTGCCGAATATACCTTTTGCCCATTCAGGGGTAAAAACAGGATGTTTAGGCGAAAGCTGTTCCCGCGTCAAAAATGCGGAGGAAATGCCCGCGGCGGCTCCAAAGTTCTGCGGATATAAACACGCTGCCCGTATTGCTCCAGCGCCTCCCATAGAAAGCCCTGCGATAACGGTGTCATCCCGCTCTGCTGAAAGGTGAAACAATCTCCGTGTCAGTCGTATCAGCTCGTCCCCAACAAAGGTGCCGTACTGCTGCCCGGGAAGTTTACCATCGATATAAAAGGCATTTTCCGCCGCCGGCATGATGACGGCAATATGTTTCTCTGTTGCGTAGCGCCGTATATTTGTAAGCGTGAGCCAGTCCGTATGGCAGCCGTACAACCCGTGCAGCAAATAGAGCGTTTTGAGCGGACAGTTTTCCTGCGCCGACGACCTTTGCCCGGAAGCATCGGGCGCGCTTTCTTCCGCCGGAATAATTGCGCACAGTGAAACCGGACGCATAAATGATTGTGCAAAAATTTCGGTATAAACAAGAGCCATCTTACTTTTTCTTATCCTAGAACTGCTTTTTTGAGAATATCGGGCATCTTTTAAAAACTCGGTTAGGGTTTAGAGGTTCCCTATCATTTATTTTTGATACCCTTTTCCTGTCGATCTCGACGCAGCAAGCATATCGCTATCTATCTCTAGATTATATTCTGTAGATACAGAGAATGTCAACGTAAAATATCCACGTAAAAAATTCAAAACACTATTTTAGTACAAAGGGAAACCTCTATTCCCAACAATGCGGAGCAAAACTAACTTTTAGGTTTTAGAGGTTTACCTGTATAGATTCACTTTTCCTTTCTCCCATACTATTTATCAAAGGTTGAGTCAGAGCTTAAGGGTATCTTCCATAAGCCTAAAAATTCCTTCGGACGGATGTTCACAATCTCCCTAAAAAGGTATAAAATACAAGGGATTGTCAATTACCTTAAATGAGCAAAAGCGGTAATTGCGAGAAAGATGTCTCTAAAACTCATTGAGTTTACTGAGTTTTTAGAATGTACTGGGAGTAATAGACAGAGTGTTTCTTAAAAGTCTTGAAATATTCGGATTTAAATCGTTTGCAGATAGAACGCGGATAGAATTTGCGGAAGGAATTACCGCCTTGCTCGGCCCGAACGGCTGTGGTAAAAGCAATGTCGTTGATGCGATGAAGTGGGTACTGGGTGAACAGGCGTCAAAAACGCTCCGTGCGGAGAAGATGGAAGACGTTATCTTTAACGGCACCGAGTCGCGGAAGGCGCTCAATGTTGCGGAAGTTACGCTGACTATCAGCAACGAAAATGGATTGTTAAATCTTGAAGTCAGTGAAATTGCCATAAAACGCCGCCTCTACCGGTCGGGAGAAAGCGAGTCTATTCTCAATAATAAGCCGGTGCGGCTGACAGAGTTGCGGGAGCTTTATTGGGATAAC
>CAUVHB010000242.1:0-3294 GCA_963551335.1 uncultured Treponema sp. | reverse complement strand
AATAAAAGGTTAGGGCAGGGAACATTGCAAACGACATATCTTGTAAATGATACGGGCGATGTGCTTATTCATCCTGATTTTGATCTGATCCGCCGCGGTACAAATGTGGCTTCTTTCCCGCTTTTTATCCAAATGAGGGAAAACGGAGATACTAACCGGCAGATGCTGTTTCAAGATGAGACCGGTAAAAAATACTTCGGGTCTTATACACGGCTTTCACTTGGAGATGCCGCTGTTCTTACGACTGCCGAAGCCGCACAGGTGCTTGAACCTGTTACTGATACGGCAAAGCGAAACATTTATTTAAGCGTAGCGGTACTTGCGCTTTCTGCTATGTTTGTGTGGTTTTTGTCAAAGACCATCAGTACGCCGATTAAGTTGTTGACCGTTGCGGCGCATCAGATTGAAGCGGGCGAATATGAGCTTGATCTAAAACCGAAAACACATGATGAAATCGGGCTTTTAACTTCCAGTTTTGTGCAGATGGGGAAGGGGCTCGCAGAACGGGAGCGGTTAAAGGATTCGTTCGGTCGATTTATCAATAAAGAGATTGCAGAGCTTGCCGCACAGGGCAGGTTAGCGCTCGGCGGAGAAACCAAAGAAACGACCATATTCTTTTCCGATATTCGCTCCTTTACTGCAATTTCCGAAAAGCTTGAACCGGTTGAGGTTGTCGGTTTCTTAAATGAATATATGTCGCAGATGGTTGAATGCGTCAACGATACGCATGGTGTTGTAGACAAATTTATCGGCGATGCGATTATGGCTGTTTGGGGTGCCCCGACGAGTTCCGGCTCTCCGCGTGAAGATGCGCTGAATTGTATCCGTGCGGCGCTCCGTATGCGGGCGGCTTTAATCCTCTTTAATCGCGGACGGGGTGGGGACAGAAAGCCAATTATCCGTATTGGATGCGGTATCAATTCAGGAGCGGTTGTTGCAGGGCAAATCGGTTCTCAGAAGCGCATGGAATATACGGTTATCGGCGACGCGGTAAACCTTGCGTCCCGAACAGAGGCGTTGAATAAGCCGATGGGTACCGATATTCTTATCACCGAATACACTTATAAACTGGTTCATGATCAGGTTCTGGTGGAAGAGATGCCGTCGGTTACTGTGAAAGGTAAAGAGAAGCCGCTTCGTATGTTTGCGGTTATCAATATGCCTAATGAAAAAGGTATTCCGGGTGCAGGTGAAAAAGGTCCCTCAAGTCTTAATCAGATTAGAAAGGTATTGGGAATTCCCATTCCCGATTTTGCAAAGGTGAATCTTAATGAAGACGAGAAAAAATACAAAATCAAATCCTAACTTTACAAACGTCGGCGCGGATATTGCCGTGGTTGTTTTGTCTCTGTTGGTGATTTTTGTATCTTCTTTTTTATTTGTCAAAAACTTAAACAGAACGTTTTCACGCAGCGACAAGACACCGGTTGCAACGGTAACTTTTAAGTATAAGTCGGTTCAGCGCAAGTTTCTTGACCGCGCCGTTTGGGATCGCCCGCAGCAGAATTCCCCTGTGTATAACGGTGATACGATACGTACTTCCCCCGAAGCGGAGGCCACATTATATTTTGTTGACCGTAATGTCGTCGAACTTGGTTCGAGTACAATGATTCAGGTATTTGTCAATAATGATGAATCCCGTATTGATCTGACAAGCGGGCTTGTATCGGTTGAAACCTCGGACTCTTCCAGTATGCTGATTAGTTCTGAAAATACTACGGCAAAGATATCAAAAGGGTCTTCGTTCCGTGCGGATAAAAGCGGCGAAAATCTGCAGCTGGTTGTCGAAAAAGGTGAGGCTGCCGTTACCGGACAGGGCGGTGCAGAGAAAACCAAACTGTTGACACAAGGATCGGTGATACAGACGGGGATACAAACGCCGCTGGTAGTAGTGAGCCCCGGCAAAAATGTGAGGTTGCTCAATCAAAGCGGAAACGGTACCGATGTATCTTTTCAATGGCACAGTTACTTGCCTGCCGCGGAAGAATTAATCCTTGAAACTTCTCCGCTCAGTACTTTTTCCAGTGAAGTTCAAACATATACGCTTACCGGTTTGACGGAATATACGCTTGCAAAGCAGACTCGATCGTTTTATTGGAGATTGTACTCTGCTGCGGCAGGCTCGGACTCCGCTGTGAGTGTTCAATCCGGTAAGGTAAATATCATTGCCGCCCCTGCTCCGGTATTATTGGAACCGGCAGTCGAGGCGCAGTATACATATACAGCGGTACCCCCCGCTATTCGTTTCTTGTGGGAAGGAAACGCGCTTGTTGCTTCTTATTTATTGGAAGTTGCTGATAATCCTGAACTGAAAAATCCCCAATTAAGCCGATTTGTCAATACCCAGTCGCTCACATTGTCCGATTTCGGTGAAGGGACATGGTACTGGCGTGTTACTCCTCGGTATCTTATTGGCGTGGAAAATATACCTGAACCGTCGAAAACAGGGTCATTTCATGTAGAACAGCAACCCGCCACAGCTGAAGCTCCGCAGGTTTTGCTCCCGCAGACAACGACAGAAACCGCGCAAGGAAAAGGAATGCTCTTTGCGTGGAAAAATATCTCTGAAACAAAGTCTTACCGGCTTAGAGTGGCAAAAGATGCTGAAATGAAAGCGGTCGTAGTTGATACAATCGTTGAAACGAATTCTTTTCAACTTGACGATGCTGCAACGGTTCTACCGAATGGCAATTATTATTGGACAGTGTCAGGAATTGATTCAAAGGGTACCGAAATGGCTGCCTCAGCTCCCGTTAAATTCCAAACTGTTAATACCGATTATATTCTGCGGAGTATTTTCCCGCCGAATGGGTATGTACTTGCGGATACTCTGTGTACCGATACTCGATTTACGTGGAAAACAAATATCGAAACAGAAAAACATTTTCAAGTGTCTGCTTCTAAAGATTTCTCGAAACTTACCGTCGATGTTAAAACATCGGGTAACGGTATCGATGGTATTTCTTTGCCGCCCGGTGAATGGTACTGGCGCGTCGTTGCCGACAGTGAAGCTGGGCTTTTAAAAGCTGAAACAAAGCATATTACGATTGCTTCTCCGTTGGGCAAACCGAATTTGCTCGATATGAGCAACGCCGTTGTTGTCTTTCCCGAGGGTAAAACGAAGTTCGCATGGCTTCCGGTTAAGGGTGCTGACTATTATCAAGTCCGCATTACGCAACCCGGCGTTGAAGATTCTCCCTTATACGAGAATTTATTTATAACCGACACTCAAGTTGAAATTGCTTTACAACGTGCCGTTGAGGGGAACTATCGAATCAGTATTCAAGGTTTTGC
>CAUVHB010000241.1:0-3309 GCA_963551335.1 uncultured Treponema sp. | reverse complement strand
ACTGTAAAAAAAGAAAAAGCAAGAACCAAGAACATACAAAGTCCGTAAAAAAGACGACTGTGGCGATACATGATCAAATCCGTTCCTCAGGGCATCCATAACGCGCTTTATTTGAGCACTTCGGCAATACCCGACACCAGCCCTGCCATATTCTGAATATCTGCGGGGATAATAATTTTTGTCGATTTTCCGTCGGCTACTTTTTCAAAGGCTTCAAGGCTGCGTAGTTTAATCAGCGCAGGGTCAGCGCCGACATTCTTAATCAAATTCAAGCCTTCGGCAGTTGCTTTCTGGATCGCTAAAATCGCTTCAGCCTCTCCCTGCGCCCTGCATATCGCGGATTCCTTTTCCGCTTCCGCCTGCAAAATCATCGACGCCTTTTTTCCTTCCGCCACCAGAATCGATGACTGCTTTTGTCCCTCGGCGATGAGGATAGCCTCGCGCCGTTCACGCTCCGCGCGCATCTGCTTTTCCATCGCTTCCTGAATGGATTCAGGCGGAATAATGTTCTTTACTTCTACGCGGTTTACCTTGATGCCCCACGGATCAGTCGCCTCATCCAGAATGCTCCGCATACGGGTATTGATAACATCGCGGCTCGTCAGCGTACCGTCAAGCTCCAATTCACCGATGATATTCCGCAGCGTAGTCGCCGATAAATTTTCAATCGCATTCATCGGATTTTCAACACCGTAGGTATAGAGCTTCGGATCAGTAATCTGAAAATAAATCACCGTATCGATCATCATGGTAACGTTATCTTTCGTAATAACCGGCTGCGGTTGAAAGTCGAGTACCCGTTCCTTGAGCGACACCTTATTGACAATTCTATCCACAAACGGCATCTTAACGTGCAGCCCCACCTCCCATGACTGAAAATAGCCGCCGAGCCGCTCGATAATAAACGACTGAGACTGCGGCACAATTCTGATATTCAAAATTAGCAGAATAAGTACAAATACCATTAACGCAAAAATAATCCACATACGACACCTCACAATTGGACATTCTTAACATTGAGCAGGGCAGCTCTATTCCGAAAGATGCAAAGCGAATCGCCCCCTCTCGTTTTAAAAGCGCCCGGTCAAATCCTTAGGACTGCCCTTCTATCTTTTTTACGATGAGGGTAACCCCCTCTATCTTTTCGATAATACATTCATCTCCGGCGGGTATCTCTGCGTTGCCGATTGAAGCGGCAGTCCATACGATACCGTTAATTTTAACCTGCCCCTTTTCAAACTCGGTAATGGTTTGCAGTACCAGCGCTTTTTTCCCGATAAGGCTGTCCGCATTAGTCTTTTCCCGTTTGGTATGCAGCAATTTCAATGCAAGCGGACGGGTAAAAAAGAGCAACAGCAGCGCAATAAGCGCAAATAATAGACACTGGAGATAAAACGGCGGATGAAACATCGAAACAAAAATCATCAGTACGGCGCTGAGCGCGAACCATATCGTCGTTAAGCCGAGCGTCATCCCTTCGATAACCGCACAGAGCACTGCAATACCGAGCCAAAACCACGGCGTATAGAGCGCTACGAACATTGATAGTTGAAAAAGCATACCGTCGCCTCGTTATACCCGCGCCAGCGCCGCGCCGATAAAGTCGCGGAACAGCGGATGCGGCTTATTCGGCCGGGAGGCAAATTCTGGATGAAACTGTACTGCTAAAAACCACGGATGATTTTTTAGCTCGACGATTTCGACCAAATTACGCTCGGGATTGATTCCCGAAAGCAGCATATCGGAGTTTTCAAACCGGCTGCGGTACAAATTATTAAACTCGTAGCGGTGCCGGTGGCGCTCACGGATTTCGTGCATTTTATACGCCAGCTCCGCCTTGCTGTTTTCCGCAACCATACAGCGGAATGAGCCAAGCCTGAGCGTACCGCCGAGCTGCACATCTTTTTGATCCGGCATCAAGTCGATAACGGGTTCACAATTTTTAATAAACTCCGAGGAATGCGCGCGCTCCAGACCGAGGACATGGCGGGCAAATTCGATAACGGCAATCTGCATTCCAAGACAAATACCAAAGTAGGGAATACTGTTGGTGCGCGCATATTCCGCAGCAAGTATCATTCCTTCAATACCGCGCTCACCGAAGCCGCCGGGCACGATAATGGCATGCGCATCTTTTAATAGCTCCGCAGCCTTTGCTGCATCCGTAATCTTTGCCGCATCAATCCATACTTGTTTTACCTTCGCATGATGGTACACACCGGCGGCAGTCAGCGCTTCGCTCACGCTTAAATACGCATCGGGCAGCTCGGTATATTTACCAACAAGAGCAACCGTTACCTCTTTTTCTGGATGATAATAGGATTCAACCATCGCTTTCCACGACTGTAAATCGGGTTCGGCATTGGGGATATTGAATAGCTCGCAGATTTTTTTCCCGAGGTTCCCTTCTTCCAACATCAGCGGAACTTCGTAGATGGACTTTGCGGTAAGGTTTTCGATAATAGCGTCTTGGCTGACATTGCAAAACAGGCTGAGCTTTTCGCGAATGGATTTACTGAGCCGCTTTTCGCTGCGACACATGATAATATCAGGCTGAATGCCGAAGCCGAGTAGCTCTTTTACACTGTGCTGCATGGGCTTGGTTTTAAGCTCACCGCATTCTTTTAAGTACGGTAAAAGCCCAAGGTGAATAAAAAGACAGTGTTCCCGTCCAACCGTGTTGCGGATTTGCCGAATCGCTTCTATAAAAGGGAGCGATTCAATGTCGCCGACCGTGCCGCCTATTTCCGTAATGACGATCTCGCTACCGGTTTGCTCCGCCGTCTGCATAATGCGGTGTTTGATTTCGTCGGTAACATGGGGAATAACCTGCACGGTCGCTCCGTGATAGTCGCCAGCCCGTTCATGATCCAAAATGGAAAGATACACTTTTCCAGCCGTATGGCTGTTGAATTTATGCAACGCAACATCGGTGAACCGCTCATAATGACCGAGATCGAGGTCAGTTTCGCCGCCGTCCTCTGTTACAAACACTTCTCCATGCTGATACGGATTCATCGTTCCCGGATCGATATTGAGATAGGGATCAAACTTTTGATTGATAACCGAAAAACCTCTGCTTTTCAGCAAAAGTCCGATAGACGCAGCGGTAATGCCTTTCCCAAGGGAAGAAACAACCCCGCCGGTAATAAAAATAAAACGAGCTTTCATCATGTACGTTACTATAGCATATTATGAGGGCTTCCGCAATCAATACACCGTTGCCGAACAACATCGTGAGAACAAACCATCGGCACAAATCAACACTAACAAATATATGGGGCGCGAATTTATCATGCTTAATAACTT
>CAUVHB010000240.1:0-3327 GCA_963551335.1 uncultured Treponema sp. | reverse complement strand
TCCCATTATCGTTTGTCCGAAATGTGGGGCGTCTGCTCATCAAGTATTTTCTGCAGGTTTTGGATTAAATTTTACCGGTAAAGGTTTTTATCAAACCGATACACAAAAAACAGCTGAATCTGCCAAGAAAGCTGATGTGCAAGGTACCTCTTTGCCAACAAAGGATAAACCTGCTCATTCGTGCGGCGGAGGTTGTGGATGTTCAGGCGGCTGTCCGTGTTCAAGTTAAGTATATGAATAAACAGCCGAAGTTTTTTTGTGAAAATTGTAATGCAGAGGTACGCCGTGATGCGGTGATCTGTCCGCATTGCGGTCGGTTTTTTTCCTCCGTGCGGTGTCCTTCCTGCGGGTTTACCGGAACACATAAAGAGTTTAAAGACGGATGCCCTTCGTGCGGTTACGCGTTTACCCCTGATGAGCAAGAGAATGAAAAAGGCAGTACAAAAAAACTAAAAAAAAAGAAATTTCGTTTTGTGCGATATACTCAACGTGAAGCCGATCGCCGAACTGATGCCGATCCTTTACCTTTATGGATATACGGGATAGTTCTTTTGCTCTGTGGAGTTCTTGCGGCATTTTTCTTCCTTTTGTAAGTTTTTATCGATGCCTATGTATTCCGAACAAAGAGCTTGGCACGATTTCGACGTTCTCGAAGATATGAGAAATTTTTGCTTGACTGTTAGCAATTTCGGCTCTATACTTATAGGTAATATAAGTAAGGTATGGTAGCATAACTGAAGTTTTCAGTGGCATCATGCCGCAATATTAATATACTATTGGTTTGCTAAAACTTATTGAGGAGGAGTTTTATGAGCAAAGAAACCTTAAACCCGTTAGCAAATGCGCAAGCACAGGTAAAAAAAGCATGCGATGCTTTAGGAGCAGACCCTGCAGTCTATGAATTATTGAAAGAACCGCAGCGGATTATTGAAATTTCCATTCCGGTAAAGATGGATAATGGTTCTATCAAGGTCTTTAAGGGATATAGATCTGCACATAACGATGCGGTCGGACCCTATAAGGGCGGTATCCGCTTCCATCAGAATGTCAATGCCGATGAAGTAAAAGCTTTATCAATGTGGATGAGTATTAAATGTCAAGTAACTGGTATCCCGTACGGCGGCTCAAAGGGTGGTATTACCGTTGATCCTTCCGAATTGTCTCAGCGAGAACTTGAGCAGCTTTCTCGTGGCTGGGTACGCGGTTTATATAAGTATTTAGGCGAAAAAGTAGACGTGCCGGCTCCGGACGTTAACACCAATGGTCAGATTATGGCGTGGATGCAGGATGAATACAACAAACTGACCGGCGAGCAGACAATCGGCGTATTTACTGGTAAGCCGCTTACTTATGGCGGTTCCAAGGGAAGAAACGAAGCAACCGGTTTTGGTGTTGCAGTTATTATGCGTGAAGCATGCAAAGCAATCGGCATGGATTTGAAAAAGGCAACCGTTGCCGTTCAAGGGTTCGGAAACGTCGGTAAATTCACCGTTAAAAACATCATCAAACTGGGCGGAAAAGTTGTTGCTGTCGCCGAATTTGATAAGAAAGAAGGTACCTATGCAACCTACAAAGAAAGCGGCTTTACCTTTGAGGAATTGAACGATGCAAAAACCAAAGACGGTAGCTTGCTCCACGTACCCGGCGCAAAGAAAATTTCTCTCGATGAATTCTGGGCATTAAACGTCGATGTTATCAGCCCCTGTG
Organism: uncultured Treponema sp.; assembly: GCA_963551335.1. Lineage (GTDB taxonomy): Bacteria > Spirochaetota > Spirochaetia > Treponematales > Treponemataceae > Treponema. The sequence continues at coordinate 1,620 of CAUVHB010000240.1, read as the reverse complement.
CTATGGAAAACGCAATTAAAGAGCACGAAGCCAACCTGATTAAAGCAAAGCTGATTTGCGAAGGCGCTAACGGTCCCATCACATTGGAAGCGGACGACATCCTTTATAAGAAGGGTATCCTCGTTACTCCCGATATTCTGACCAATGCGGGCGGCGTTACCGTTTCTTACTTTGAATGGGTACAGAACCTCTACGGCTACTATTGGACAGAAAAAGAAGTTGAAGAAAAAGAAGAGCGCGCAATGGTCGATGCATTCAACCCAATTTGGGCATTGAAGCAAGAAAAGAACGTTTCTTTCCGCCAAGCAACTTATATGAAGTCCATCAAGAGAATTGATGAAGCTATGAAAGTAAGAGGCTGGTATTAATCCCAAACTTTAACTTGCCGGAAAAAATATACGGGAACCTCTAACATTCATCTTTAGAAGCTTCTGTACGGTTAGGTCAAAGGGTTTTAAGCTACAAGGCGCATCGGTTAACGTAAACAGTCAGCAGGTGCGCCTTTTTTACGGCTTACGAGCCGTAAAAAAACTATGCAGATTCACCTCACTGCAGAGGGAATCCCTATTTTCTGCTAAGAGCTGCGTTTTTGTTGTAGACGATTGTAATTAATTGCAGCGCCGATGGTCATACATACCGCTATTCCGAAAATCACAGTACATACAGCCGTGCCGGTTATGGCATTCATCCGCCGGTTAAAGACCTCGTTGTCTCCGAACTGCGTTAGAAGTGCTGTTTGTAAAGAATAAAGGGAAACCAGTGCGGAAACAGTTGTGAGTATCCGGCAGGCGGTAAGAATAGGCGAATCGATCCGCTTATATTTTATCAGATTGATAATAGAAGAGATCACTGCATAAAACGTATAAGCCGCTACTCCGTACACAACGTGCCCGCTATAGGATGCCGTTAGATTATCATGGGTAATAAGAATAATGCGACCTATCAACCCGACGGTTAATATAAGCAGCATAAAACCACACTGACCGGATTTCCGATACTCCGTTTCTCGATTCAGAATCTTTGTCCATAGCGTTTTTGCAAGAAAAAAACGTTCCAGACCCAAAATACCATAATAAAACGCCAGAGTACCGAACCACCATGAGTGATACGCTAAGCCACAAGCTGCTGTAAATAAGCCGTACGCCGTATTGATAAAAAGCGATCATAAAGCGAAACTTTTACTTTAAGAGTATGATTGGGTCGATAGGCGGCAATGAACTTGTCCATCTATGACCGTTTTTCTTGTTGCTCCTTTAACCGTTTTTTTGCTTCTTCGACACTCTCACCATCCTTTGCAAGGAAATGATCTACAAAAGCATCTTCGACTTTCTCATAAGAGCCTACCACAGTGTCCTCTATCTTTTGATAGGTACCCACTACAGTATCTTCTATTTTTTGATAGGTTCCAACAACGGCGTCTTCAATCTTGCGATTCACTTCCGTCAGCTTTGATTTCATTCTCAACCTCCATTCATTCGATATCTTTCTGTACTTTCAGATCATATACTACAGCTCTCTGACCTGGCAGTATACCTTCTTTTCATGGTCTTTGCAAGCTGCTAGTTCGCATCCCCGCCGTCAAGGTCAAGTTCCCCGCTCAGCGATGTTTCCGAAGCGGGT
>CAUVHB010000239.1:0-3329 GCA_963551335.1 uncultured Treponema sp. | reverse complement strand
CCCGCTGCCACCCCATTTCACCCGCCATGTGTTCAACGGCTTTTTTTTTACAAATATTTTCCCCGCGGGGATATTAAAAAACGGCCTGATGTGTTTACCCTGTTACCCGTTGTTGACATTGAAAAAAAGTTAGCATAAACTAACCATGTATTCTGTTGCCGTTGCAACAAAGAAGGAAAAAATGCTTAATTTTTGTACAGCTTTTTTAGCGCATTCTGCGGTATTTAAAGGTATCCCTGCTCAAGAAATTGATCAAGCTGTTTCCTGCCTTCACGGATTTTACCGGTTACTTGAAAGCGGACAGGAAGTACATCCTATAGCTGATACTATCCCTTACGCAGGCATTGTGATTACTGGCTGCATTCATGTAGAACAAATCGGTGTTGATGGGAAGATCATACTGCTTAAGCAAGTGCAAAGGGGAGACCTGTTCGGCGCAGAACTCAGTTGTCTAGAGCTGACAAATCCGTTTTTACGTATAGTAAGTGCTCAAAAATCAAAGGTGCTGTTTATCAAAGTGCCGTCTGCACAAAATAAGACGTGCCGAACCTGTCCGTATAAGATGACTGTTTTAGAGAATATCCTCAGGGAAGTTGCACGTGATGCAGTATATCTGAATCTGAAAATTCAGCTTCTTTCACAGCCGACACTTCGTGATAAACTGCTGTTTTACCTGAATGTAATGCATGACTCGCAGCACTCTCATGTTTTTACGATCCCTTTTACGCGGGAAAAACTGGCACAGTTTATTTGTGCTGATAGAAGCGCGGTATCGCGGGAGTTGAGCCGTATGCAGCGCGAAGGTATTATCACAATTGAGGGGAAACAGATCAAGTTTTTGTTGCACCGGCAACAGACGGTAAACGGATAAATCCGGTATAAGTAATGTATGGAAGATTTAAAGGCTATTTTGGATATAAACCGTGCGTTGTATAAAAGATTCGGCTTACCGCTGCCGATTTTTGATGAGCTTATTACAGGCTTCCGCTGGATTATGACGGCTGATACCGATTCACATATAAGCCTTGCGCTGCGTGTTGAAGAAAATATAAGCCCTGAACAATATGCGAAAATTGTAGCGGAGCTTTACGGTAAACCGGTAGACGTATGTATCGAACTGCTGCTTAAACAGCATGATCCTCATCTACGGAATCTCATCGTAAGCTTAAGCAGTTTGATGAGTAAGCCGCTTAATACGGCGGAACTTTTGGCGAAGCGCAGCATTGTGAGGACGGAAGGTATGCAATTCCGGTATCAAACGGAAGGAAAAAAGATCGGGCTTATCGGGTTCGGTGTTTATATCAACCGGTTTTTGAACCGCTGTAAAGAATTTCATGTCTTCGATTTACGGAAACCGGAAGCAATTCTAAGTTATCGCTATAAAAACGGACTGCAGCGGTTTCCGGAAGGCATACAGTGGCATCTTGGACACAATGCTGCTGATTTTTGCGATATACTCAGTACGCTTGATATTATCATTATGTCAGGCAGCACTATTGTGAATAATTCATACATGGCATTGCGGCAAGCGGGATCCAATGCAGAAATTGTAGGTTTGTACGGACCGAGCTGTGAGCTCTGTCCCGACTACTTTTTTGAGCAAGGGTATAACTATATGTTCAGTACCTCGGTTAGGGATAAGGAAACGTATTTGAAGACTGCCCTCGGCGCAGAGCAGACATACCGTGAATTTGACTACATGGATATTTATGAACTTGAACGGAAATAAGATGAAAGAAAAACGAATATTTTCCATTGCAGAAGAGCATAAACCGATAGTGGGGTGTACAACGTCAGAGGCATTATTGCAAGGCAGTATGTGCAGTATGTCGGTGTTTTCTATTGCAGCGGAGACTAATATCAGCCCCGAAATTTATAACTATCCTAAGCTTTGGAAGATAGAGCAGGGGAGTGCAGATGTTATCTATCTTAGTGAGCATACTCAGCCGCTGCAGTACGGCGAGCTGTTTGTGGTGCCGGAAAATATTCCGGTCGGCATACAAAGCAGCGGCGGATGTATATATTCGGAAATCATATTCAATAAGGAGTGTTCTATGAACAAAATTTTGAAAGGCGGAGAGCTTTTTGTCTTAAAAGAATTGCTTCCATACAAGGAAGCAAATATCGTCAGCATGGATCTTGTTGATGACAAAAAAACAAAATTTGTGTTGATGTCGTTTGATGCGGGTACGGAGCTGCAGCCCCATGCAGCTCCCGGGGAAGCAATTGTATTCGGGCTTGACGGTGAAGCTATCATCGGTTATGAAGGCAAGGAATACCGCATACATGAAGGTGAAAACTTCAAGTTCGATAAGGACGGCAGACACTATGTAAAAGCAGTGGGTAAATTTAAAATGGCGTTGCTGCTGATTCGCGAATAGTAAGATCGTACAAAAGGAAAAGGGCATCTCTCAATTAACAATCGAGGTGTAGAGGTGTCCTTCTCTATAAAACTTTCTGTAGGAGATTATGATGTACGAAGCTGGACATGTTTTTTTAGCAAGAATCGGTAAAACGACGCTCCGTCCGGGCGGTATTGAAGCTACCGAATGGCTGATTGATCAGGCTGCGATAACGCCTCAGACGAAGGTGCTTGAGGTTGCGTGCAATAGAGGGCGCACCATGATTCAGTTGGCACAGAGATTCGGATGTGCCGTTACAGGTGTCGATCTTGATGAAAATGCCTTACAAAATGCGAAAGCCAATATCGAAAAAAATAATCTACAAGAGAAACTTACACTGATACACGGAGATGCAACAGCATTACCGTTTGAAGATAATAGTTTTGATGTTATTATCAATGAAGCAATGCTGACCATGCTGGTGGGCGACCGCAAAGACAAAGCTCTCAAAGAGTATTTTCGTGTGCTTAAACCGGGCGGTAGAGTAGTAACACAGGATGTTTTTTTTACCGTTAAAGATGCAGCACAGCAAAAAGAACTCAGAATGGGGCTAAGCAAGACTATTAACGTAAATGTTGAGCCGCTCGATGCTGAAGGGTGGGAGAGCCTTTTTTCCCGGAACGGATTTACCGTAACGCAGAAACGTGGAATGATGACCCTGCTCAGCCCCCGCGGTTTGCTCCGAGATGAAGGCTTGTGGAATACGCTGCATATTATCCGGTGCGCACTCAAGAAAGAAAACAGAGTAATGTTTTCCAAGATGTACCGTTACTTCAGCGGACACAAGTACGAACTGGGCTATATCTGCAACGCGGGCGTAAAATCGGCAGCGGTCTAATGCTTAGTGTTCAACTCAAAGCCTCACTCCCGCTTATTCCGCTGTAGGTGCGCTGACCGTTTCGGTATACACCTCTTTGTTCAGCACCT
>CAUVHB010000238.1:0-3380 GCA_963551335.1 uncultured Treponema sp. | reverse complement strand
GCTAAGGTGCGGGAAGGAATGGTCGGCCCGCTGTTATTTCCGCGCGTTGAAGTCGGAAAGCCGTCAGGTAAGTACGCCGTATTCAACGAGGAAAATGTCTATAAAGTACCCGATGTAACACTTGCAGGGGAACGCTCTCAAGCAAATGAATTTGCAACAAGCGGTACTATGAAAAACTATGCAACCACCCCGTACGGCCTTAAAGCGTTTATCGACAAAGCGGATTTGGAATTTCAAGACGGTCCGTTCAAATTGTGGGAGCGGCGTAAAACCGAACTTTTGATAACAAAGCTTGAGCTTGCGCAAGAAAAGCGCATTGCCGATTTAGTTACCAATTTGGATGGTCGCAATACAAAGCTTTCGGGGAAAGGAACGAAAGCGGAACACAAATGGTCTGGTGCCTCCGATACGGCAGGAGGCAATCCCGTTGAAGCGATCAACGCGGCGATAAAAGAATGTTTTTTCCGTCCGAATACGATGGTGCTCAGCGAGGCCGTCTATGATGCCCTTGAATACCATCCGGTACTTTTAAAGTATCTCGGTGAAGCGAACTTGATAAAAAAAGTTGACGAGGCGAACCTTGCGAAGCTATTCAGAATTAACAAGGTCATCATCGCAAAAGGCAGAGCTGATTTTGGCAAGCGAAGTGAAGATAAAAAGGTTACCCCTGAAAGTATCTGGGGAGACTCGGTTGTGCTTTGCTATACCGACTCCCAGTGGGATCAACCGTGTGCGGGCAAAACCGTCGCAGTAAAATACCGCGAAGCGGATAACGCAGGCTATGTCGTGCGTACGTGGGAGGAAAAAGATGGCGGTATTCTCGGCGGAGAATATGTACAGGTAGCTCATGATGTTGCGGAATTAATTGTCTGCAAAAATCTGATTTATACCATCAAGGAAGTCCTGTAAAGGATTTTCAAAATAACAGGAGGCTTTGTTATGAAAAGATTTTTTGTTTTGATGTTAAGCCTTTTATACATCGGCTTAACGGCCGGCTTTGCTGAACCGTGTAGCAGAAAGGAGGGATGTATGGCGTATTGTACCATCGAAGATATGCAGACTACCTACGGCAATGAGCGTATTGCTGCGTGGAGCGCAGTCGATGCAGAACGTGCAGAAAAGGCAATAGCCGATGCAAGTGCGGAAATTGACGGATACCTTTTATCCGGCGGTTACACTGTACCGCTTGCCGGTACCCCAGCGACGATAAAAAAATACTGCGTTGATATCGCCTGCGCCTCTTTAATTATCAGTACCGGTATGCTTGAAAACGATCCCGGCGGAAAAGCGGTTGTTGAACAGGCAGATATTGCCAGACGGTATTTAGATAAGGTTGCACAAGGAAAATACAAAATACCCGGCTACGATGAAAACAGCAGTAAGCCCCCTTCAGGAAACATACAAGCGGTATCGATGGCTCGTATGGACTGGAAAGGATATTAACATGAGCAAGGCGGCAATAGAAGTCCGGTTTGATGATGATGCGGAATATCGGAACATCATCGATGCATTACACCGCGCTTCACACTGCGACCTGAAACAGATAGCGCAGGCTGCGGGGCTTGCATTGCAAGCGGTAACAGCAGAAGCGTTTAAAAAACAAGAAGACCCGGTAACCCAAGATAAGTGGGAAGCGTTGCGCAAAGCACGCGGCCCGCTTGCTGCAAAACCCGGCTCTAAAACGCCTATCCTCAATGATAGAGGAACGTTAAAAAAATCAATTACGTTTCATGCTTTTGATGACGGCTCTGTCATTATCGGCTCAAACCTTGTGTATGCCGGTATACATCAAACGGGCGGAAAAACAAAAGCACATACGATAAAGCGGGGTAATGCAGTCATACAGCATCCCGGCTCGAAAATTCCACCCCGTCCGTTTCTTGGAGTTCCGAAAGATTTTCAAGAAAGTTTTTTCTCCGACCCTGCCATTAAAAAGCTACTCGGTATTGCAATAGGAGCGGAATAAACGATGGACGGGATGATAAAGGCAGCAAAAGATTTACTTGACATGTGCATCACCACCGAGATTCCTGATGCAACCGTGGTAAGGAATCGGGGAGATGAGTCAAAGCAGGTAATGACGCGCAAATGGCCGCTTGTTTCGCTCATTACTCAAGCAGGCAGACTTGATGACCGCACGGCACGTCTTGCCCGTTATCGCGATGATGTAACGGGGGAACTGAAACAGCGGAGGATTCGGGGAACACGGATTATCCCGATTTTAATCGGAGTGTGGGCAAAGGGAGAAAATGAGGTTGATGAGGTATTCAGTAAAATCGTACCGCGCATTCCGCGCAGGTGGAGTTATGACAATTTTGTAGGGCGTATCCTCATTAACAGTGAAGAGCATTCGGATTTTGCTGATAACGTGTCAAACCTGTATTGCTCAATTTTGGAAGTAGAGTTCCAAGTTGAGGTTGCAGGGGACGCGGAAATCGTGCCGACATTCGTGCAAGTTTCCGAAATCCCCGATATGCAAAATCCCTAAATGGTAGACGAGGAGAAGATATGGATAAGAACATAAAAAAAGAATCGGCAACATTTCTTGCCGTTGAAGAACATGCTGCAAATTTGCAGATTTCCGCTCCGGTTTTTCAAGCGGTGATGCAGGCGCAAAACTGGGCAGCAGGAAAAAAGGTTGAAAAAACTGAGTTTGAAAAGGCTGTAAACGCCTTTTTAAATGCTCCAATAGGAGGATAAAAAAATGGCTTTACCGAATATTAACACGACCATTAAAGACGGCGCGATGGGAGTTGCCGGAGCGGATGCTACCGGTATTTTTGCAGCGGTCGGTGTTGCAGCACTTCCTTCAAACGGCATCATTACCTTTACGGATAAAGAAGATGTAGACGGAAAAATAGGAGATGGCCCCTTACGCGATCTTATCGTCAGTGCCTTATCGATTGCAAAAACAACGGTGTACGCAATCGCTGTTGAAGGAAGTACTGCAGGTACTGTTTCAAGCGTTACCGCAGTAAGCGGTAATCAAGGGGACGGAAAGATTACCGTAACAGGAAAGCCGCGCAATGAATACAGCATCTGCGTTGCTATTGTCTCAAGCGGAAAGCTCAATGAAGGAACATTCCGTGTAACAATCGACGGTCTTACCGGAAAGACTATCACCATTCCTGACGGGGAAGGTAAATACGAAATACCGGGTACCGGTCTTACGCTGCAGTTTAGTCATGCTGATAAAGGCTTTGAGTCCGGAGACGGTTTTACGTTTACGACGACAGCCCCGCAAGCAACAAACGGCGAAATACTTGCTGCAATCAATACGATTATCGATGCAAAAAAAGCTATCGAATGGATTGCCGTTGCAGGTGTTTCCAATGCAGCGCTTTGGGCAGCCCTTGCAACTCAGGCAAAAGGTGCTGAAA